>NZ_JBWJZD010000001.1:0-185000 GCF_056429065.1 Bradyrhizobium sp. USDA3010 | reverse complement strand
AGCAATCGCACGTCGTCAGCTCGCCGATGTCCGCGTCGATCCGGAACGTCACCGCTCCACAGTGGCAGGATCCCCGATAGCAGGTCATGGCGTTGTCCTCGCGCCTGGCCCGCAATGTCTGCGAGCCGCGCAGCGTGGTGCAACGATCGAATTGCACGCCGGACAATGTTTCCGCCGGATAGGCTTGCGTACATCTGTGGCTGGGAGTTGGCCGCTTCATCCGTGCACGTTTCTTGTTCACCGCCGCTCGGGCGTGAACGCCGCGATCAACAACCCTTGAACAGTTTGTGATCATTCGGCCACGATTGCTCATCATGCTCTACGACCAAAGTTCATAGGCCATTCATTTCGATTTCCGTACCTCTTGCACCCAAGAAGCTCGGCAACCCCGCCCCAATGAGGAGACTTCCATGCGTGAGATCGTCCGTCCCGTAACTGCTGCGTTGAGCGTCGCATGTCTTGCGATCGCAATGACCGCGGCGTCGAACAGCGGCGCATTCGCGCAGGCCAAGCAGCAGCAGATGGCGCCGGCGGCAAAGCAGCCCGCGCCCGCCGCGCAGGCCGCAGCTCCAGCACAGGACCAGGCTCCCCCGATCAAGCAGATCGCACTCACCGACAAGCAGATCGACGGCGCGATCGCGGCCGCCAAGGAAATGGACCCGATCACCGCAAAACTGTCCCAGGATGCCAAGCCGGATCCGAAGATCGTTGCCCAGCTCGAGGCCATTGCCAAGAAGAACGGCTTCGCCAGCTATGACGACTACAACAGCGTCGTCGACAATATTTCGCTGGTGCTCGGCGGCTTCGATCCGCAGACCAAGAAGTATGTCGGTCCCGAGGCGGTGGTGAAGGCGCAGATCGCCCAGGTCCAGGCCGACAAGAAGATGTCGGCCAAGGACAAGAAGGACGCGCTTGCCGATCTCAACGAAGCCCTGAAGTCGCCGCCGCCCGCGGTCGAGAATAAGGGCAACATCGATCTCGTGACCAAGAGCTACGACAAGCTGATGGAAGAATTCGGCGGCAGCGACGACAACTGAGCGCAAGTCGAATCAGAGCCGATTCAAGAACAAAGCCCCGGAGAATTTCTCCGGGGCTTTTTCTTTTCTCCCTCTCCCCGCTCTTGCGGGGAAAGGGTTGGGGTGAGGGGCTGCTGCTCCGAAGCCGGTGAGAGGTCATCTGCGGAGACCTCCTCATCCGGATTGCACCTCCGATGCAATCCGACTTCTCCCCGCAGGCGGGGAGAAGTGGTGGAGTTATGTCCGCGTGCGCATCCGCATCATGAAGCTGTCGAACGACAGTTCGGCGACCTGCATCCAGGCCAGCGATTCGTTGCGATAGGCGGCGAGGCTCGCATACATCTTGCCGAAATGCGGATTGCTCTTGGCGAGATCGGCATAGATCTCGTTGGCCGCGTTGTAGCAGGCCTCCAGCACTTCCTGCGGGAACGGCCGCAGTTGTGCGCCGGCCACGATCAGGCGCTTCAGCGCCGGCGGATTGACCGCGTCATATTTTCCGGTGACCCAGGTGAAGGTGTCTTCGGACGCCGCCTGGATCGCGGCCTGATAATGCTTCGGCAGCGCGTTCCATTTGTCCTTGTTCAGCACGTTGTGGCCCTGTCCGGTGCCTTCCCACCAGCCGGGGTAGTAGTAGAATTTCGCGACCTTGACGAAGCCGAGCTTCTCATCGTCATACGGCCCGACCCACTCGGCGGCGTCGATGGTGCCTTTCTCCAGTGCCGGATAGATATCGCCGCCGGCGATCTGCTGCGGCACACCGCCGACCTTGGCGATGATGGTGCCGGCGAAGCCGCCGACGCGGAATTTCAGCCCCTGCAAATCCGCCATCGACTTGATCTCCTTCCGGAACCAGCCGCCCATCTGGGCGCCGGTCGAGCCGGTCGGAATGCCGACGCAGTTGTATTCCGCAAGCAGGTTGTTGATCAGTTCGCTGCCGCCGCCCCATTGCAGCCAGGAAATATGCTGGCGCGTGTTGAGGCCGAATGGCAGCGAGGTGCCGAAGGTGAAGGCGGGATTCTTGCCCCAGTAATAATACAGCGCGGTGTTGCCCATCTCGACCGTGCCGTTGGAGACGGCGTCCAGTACCTGCAGGCCTGGCACGATCTCGCCGGCGGCGAACGACTGGATCTGGAAACGGTTGTCGGTGATTTCGGCGACGCGCTTGCAGAAGAATTCACAGCCGCCATAGAGTGTATCGAGCGCCTTCGGCCAGCTCGCCGCGAGCCGCCACCTGACCTCCGGCATCGATTGCGCGACCGCGGGCGCAGCCACCGCCGTCGCAGCCAGCCCGACGCCGCCTGCCCTCAAGAAATCACGACGCTTCATGCGTATTCCTCCTGTGTGCCGATGCCTCGACAAGGGGAACGATCTTGGTGCCGTCTTTCTTCGCCGATCGATCGACGTTGCTGTGGTGATGTGTCCGGTGGCCCTCGACGGGCTCTTGTGTGTGGAAATCCGAGCTTTCGGTTCCTCCGGTCAGGATGATCGTTTGCCGGAGGAAATCAAGCGCCCGCCTTCGTTGCAGCTGCGAAGGAAAATCGGCGCTGTTGGTCTCATCCGATACCTGTCGGCCCTGCTGCGATCTGCTAGGCAGGACAGGTGAGTTGATGGGAGTTCAAGGACATGGCCAACAAGAAAGTCGTGGTCGCCGGCGCGACCGGCCTCGTGGGCAACGCCGCCTTGCGACACTTCGGCACATCCGGCGATTGCGAGCGCATTGCGCTGTCGCGCCGCAAGCCGCGCGATCTCTACGGCGCGCGGCATGTGCGGATCGACCTCACCAGCGCCGAGGATTGCCGCCGCGCCGCGGCCGAGCTCGCCGGCGCAACGCACCTGATCTATGCCGCGCTCTATGAAGCGCCGAGCCTGGTCGATGGCTAGCGCGATGCCGGGCAGATCGAAACCAATGACCGGATGCTGCGCAAGCTGATGGGCGTGCTTGAGCCCGTCGCGCCTGATCTCAAGCACGTCGCGCTGCTGCAGGGCACCAAGGCCTACGGCGTCCACGTCCGGCCGCTCACGGTGCCGGCGCGCGAGGGCCGCTCGGAAATGTACGAGCAGCCGAATTTCTATTGGGCGCAGGAGAATTTCCTGCGTGAGCTGCAACGCGGCAAGCGCTGGCACTGGAGCATCCTGCGTCCGGTGCTGATCATCGGCGAAGCCATGGGCGGCGCGATGGATTTGATCCCGCCACTCGGCGTCTATGCGGCAGTGCTGCGCGAGCAGGGACGGCCGCTCGATTATCCCGGCGGTGCGCCGCGTGTCGCGCAGGCGGTCGATGTCGATCTCTTGGCGCGCGCGATCGCCTGGTCGGGCGAGGCTGAGACCGCACGCAATGAAGCCTTCAACGTCACCAATGGCGACGTCTTCACCTGGGAAAATATCTGGCCCGCGGTATCAGATGCGCTCGAGATGGCGCCGGGCCGGCATGTGCCGCTGTCGCTGGCGAAGGAGTATCCGAAATGGATCCCGCTGTGGGACGAGCTGCGCAGGAAGCACGATCTGATCGCACCTCACCTGGAAGAGTTCGTCGGCCTGTCGTTTCAATATGCCGATTACAGCATGCGCTACGGACAGACTGAATCCGGTCCGCCCTCGATCGTGTCGACGGTGAAGATCAACCAGGCCGGCTTCACCGAGATGATGGATACCGAAGCGATGTTCCGCAAATGGTTCAAGCTGGCGAAGGCGAGGCGGTTGTTGCCGTAGTTATTGGAGCGGGCGCTCTTCTTCTCCCTCTCCCCGTTCTTGCGGGGAGAGGGTTGGGGTGAGGGGCTTCGGCGTTCTTGAGAGCGGCCGCCAAAGGCGTCCTTCACCTCTCCCCGCAAAGAGCGGGGAGAGGTGAAGGACGTTCGGGCAAACGGCAACGGCGCTACCGCGAAAACGCCTTCTCCATCGCCTTGCGCGTCTTGATGGTGTCGTTGCCCTCATCGACCTCGACGTCGCTCCAGCGCACGACAGCGCCATGGGCGATGTCGTTCTTCAGCTTGACGCGATGCGCGAGCCCGATCGGCAATGCGCCGGCGGCGAGGCTGGCGGCGGCGGGCATCAGCCTGCCCCACACCGTGTAGCCACCTTCGCCGTCGAGCATCTCGCCGGCGCGCAGATTGCGCTTCGCCACCGCCGCGACGTCGCCGCGGAAGCCGCGGGGCTGTCCGGTCGGTTCGTTGCGCAGCGCCGCCGACAGCACGGAAATATTCAGCTCGAGCCCGATCAGATGATACGGCTTGTACATCGCCGCATAGCGGCCGGACGCATCGGTCTTGAGGCCGTACTGCTTGAAGCAATCGGCGGCATAATCGTTCGGCGCCTCCAGCACCACATAGACGCCCCAGCGCAGATCACGAAACACCGGGCGGCCGTCGCGTTCCAGCGACGACACCACCTCGACGATGCCGGATTTCTCCAGCACGCCGCCCTTGTCGCGCGGCCGCATCACATGCGGCAGGTCGTCGACGCCGCAGGGCGGAAACAGCAAGCCCTCCGATGGCACGTCGAGCGTGCAGGCATTGGCGATCGCCGCCATCTCGATCGCGGATTTGGTGCCGTCGAGGAAGGAATTGAACATCTGCGGGTTCATGCCGGCGGATTGCGCCTCGCCTGATGTGAGCCCGTAATGCTGCCACACACCTTCCGGCGTCACGTCGTGATAGGCCGGCAGGTATTTCGTGCCCTTGCCGGCAGCGACGACGCGGAATCCCGTCGCGCGTGCCCAATCGACCATCTCTGCCGTCAGCGCCGGCTGGTCACCATAGGCGAGCGAATAGACCACGCCGGCCTTGCGCGCCTCCTCGGCGAGCAGCGGGCCGGCCAGCACATCGGCTTCGACATTGACCATCACGACATGCTTGCCGGCTGATATCGCCGCGCGGGCATGGCGGATGCCGACCGCGGGATTGCCGGTGGCTTCCACCACGACGTCGAACGCGCCGCCTGCGATCGCGCGCGCACCGTCGTCGGTAAAGGTCGTGGCGCCGATCCGCGCGTCGTCCCAGCCGACGGTGCGGCACGCCTCGCGCGCGCGGTCGCGGTCGAGATCGACGATCACCGGCACCTCGAGCCCCGGCGTGTGCGGCACCTGCGACAGGAACATCGAGCCGAACTTTCCGGCGCCGATCAGGACGACGCGGACCGGCTTGCCGGCGGCGGCGCGGGTTTTGAGGAGGTGATGCAGGTTCATATGTTGGTTACCAATGGTGCGGTCGCGCAGGGCGCGCGACTATTCAGAATTCGTCATTCCGGGGCGCGACGAAGTCGCGAGCCATGATGTGCAATTGCACATCTGAGAATCCATAACCACGATCGGGAGTATGGATTCCGGGCTCGACGCTTGTGCGCCGCCCCGGAATGACAGCTTTTGAGATTACTCCGCCGCCTGCCGTGGCGCACGCGCGAGCCGCAGCAGCGCGTCGTCGGCCACGGTCTGGATCGGCGTGAAGTCGCGGTGCGCGATGTAGTCCGGCCGCGTCGGGGTGCGGATGTAGTTCGAGACGGCGTTCAGCGTCAAATAGACGATCTTGCGCGGGTAGGGCGTGATGTTGCCGCTCGATCCGTGCACCAGATTGCCGTGGAACATCAGCATGCCGCCGGGCTTGCCGGTCGGCGCGACGATGCCGCCCTGCTTCACGAGCCGCGTCACCGTCTCTTCGTCCAGCGTCCACAGCGGGTAGGACGTGGTCTCCAGATCGTGCGACGCCTTCAGATCGCCCGCCGTCTGGCTCTGTGGCACCAGCATCAGCGGGCCGTTGATCGGCATCACCTCGTCGAGGAAGATCGCGATGTTCATCGCGCGCGGCTCCGGCATGCCGTCGTCACGTTTCCAGGTGCCGTAATCCTGGTGCCACTGCCAGACGTCGCCGGTGAAGGCGGCCTTCGCGTTGATCTTGAACTGATGCATGTAGACCTTCTCACCGAACAGCTGCTCGATGGGGTCGATCATGCGCGGGTGCGCGCCGAGGAGGCCGAACGCCTCGTTGTAGAGATGCGCGGCGAATGCCGTGCGCGGCGCGCCGCTCTTCTCGCGCCACACCTCGGGGCGGTTGGCGTCATAGATCGAGACCGCCTCGCGTGCGAGGAAATCGACCTCTTCCTGGCTGAACAGCTCGGGCAGGAACAGCCAGCCTTCGCGGTGGAAAAACTCGATCTGCTCCGGGGTCAGTTTCATGGTGCTTTCCTCCTTTGATTATTGGTTTTCGTTCTTGGCGCAGTAACAGTCCTGCTCACGCCGCGACGTCGATCGCCCTCAGCTTCTCTTCGGTCATCCGCCCCGCCGTCTGCGCATGGGCCAACGCCGCGGCCTCGGCGGCGGCGGCGTTGCCGGAGAAAATGTGCGCGGCAATGGTCTCGTGCTCGGTCCAGGCGCTGCCGCGGTAATCGAGCTCGGCGAGCACGGTCGCCATCGAGCGGCGCATATGCGGCCATTGCGGCGCGATCATTTCCTCGATCGCGGTATTGCCGGCCAGCCGATAGATCGCGCTGTGGAAGTCGACGTCGAGCGCGATCAGGCGCGCCAGCGGCGCGTCGTCGCCGATCGCGCGTCCGGCTTCGAGCGCGCCCTCGAGCTGCGCGCGTGCCGCGGAATCCTCTTTCACACGCATCGCGGCAAGCCGCGCCGCGAGCGCATCGATGGCGCCGCGCACTTCATAGAGCTCGCGGATGCGCTGCGGATCGAGCTGCGTCACCTCGAAGCCGCGCTTGCCGCTCTCCGCGACGAGGCCCTGGCGATGCAACAAATGCAGCGCGTGCGAGATCGGCTGGCGCGAAACGCCGAGCCGATCGGCAAGTTCGTTCTGGGTGATGCGCTGGCCGGGCAGCAGCGTGCGGTCGATGATCGCTTCGAGCAGCCGCCCATAGACCTGGTCGATGAGGTTCGGAAGCGGGTCCAATGGAATCATATGCCGACCGTCCAAATTGGAATACGGAATTCCGTGTTCGAAATGCAGGCTAGTGCGGGTTGCAGGAGCGGTCAAGGCGGGAGCACGCGGAAATGCTAAGCGATTGAAATCAGGAAGATTTAGGCGGATATCGGACGCCGCCCCCAGCTACTTCGCCTTGCCCAACTCCATCAGGATCCGCGTCATCAGATAGAGTCGCGGCACGATCGAGTTGGTGTCGATGTATTCGTCGCGGGCGTGATAGCCCCAGCCGGCGAGGCCGAAGCTTTCGACCACGATGGCCTTGCCGCTGCGCGCAGCGTAGCCGGCATCGGTCGCGCCGCCGGTCATCTCCGCAATGTCCAGTGTGCGATCGAGCTCGGCATAGATCGCCTGTCCTTGCCGCGCGAGCGCGCGGCCGCGATCATCGGCGACGAAGGGCGGCCGGCCCGCGACCACTTTGACGGTCACCGCGGTGTCCGGGATCAGCCTGTCCTTCACCTTCTCGTCGAGCGCGGCCTGCAGCTTCTGCACACCGTCGGGAATGGTGAGGCGGATGTCGGCGCCGGCAGAGGCGTGATCGGGGATCTGGTTGCGCACGGTGCCGGCCTTCGCGGTGGTCCAGTTCAGCTGCGTGCCCGGGATGGCTTTCGCGACGTCCTGGGTCTGCAGCAACTGATGCGCGAGCTCGATCAGCGCGTTGCGGCCGAGCTGCGGCGCGGCGCCGGCATGCGAGGCCTTGCCCTTCACATCCATCGTGCCGGTCGCGGTGCCGCTCGCGCCGAGCAGAAGGCTTTCGTTCTTGGCCACCGGCGGCGCCACCGTCGGCTCGCAGGACAGCACCAGATCGTGCTGGTCGGCGAGCTCGGCGATGATCTCGCCGGAGCCGATCGAGCCGACCTCTTCATCCGGATTGAACGACACCGTGAGTTTTGCGTAGTCGCGCCAGCCCGCATCGTTCAGGATCTTGAGCGAATGCAGGACGACGGCGATGCCGCCCTTGTCGTCGGCAACGCCGGGTCCGTAAATCCTGTTGCCGTCGACCTTGTAGGGTTGGGTGTCGAGGATGCCGTGCTCATAGACGGTGTCCATATGCGCGATCAGCATCAGCTTCCTGCTGCCGGTGCCTTCGAAGGTGCCGATCACCATGTCGGCGCCGGCGCCCTTCGTGGTCTTGCGCCGCTCGGTCTTGGCGCCGAGCGCCTTCAGCCGCGCTTCGGTGTAGTCGGCCATCTTCTTCAGGCCCTCGACATCGCTGGAGCCCGATTCGATCAGCACCATGTCGTGCAGGCTTTCGATCACGGCAGGCTGGGCCTGCTCGGCGGCCGCGCGCAGCTTTTCATCCGCGGCGGCAAAGGCGGAGGAGGCGAGGGCGAGCGAAAGCACGCCGGCCGACGCAAGCAATTTGATGGATAGTTTCATGATTGTCCTCCCTGAACACCGCAGGGTGACACTAGCATCGCAGCCTGTCCGCCTCTAGCTGCGATCAACTCGGATCGAGCACTTCGACATCGAAGGTTTCGATCTGCGCGGGCTCGGCGGTCGCATCGATCGCCGCGATCCTGTCGCCTGAAATCGTGACCCGCAGCACGATGCGCAGCGCGCCGCCAAAGATGACGGCAACGCCAATCTCGCCGTCGACCAGCGCTGGCTTCGCCGCCTGCGCGCGTCCCTTGAAGCTTTCGGCGACAGCCGCGGCGCCGCGGATCACCGGCAGCGAGCCGAGCCGCTGCGCGGCCTGATCGGCGCGCACCACGACGTCGGGCGCGAGCACGGCAAGCAACCCCTCGAAGTCGCCGTTGCGGGACGCCGCGAGGAAAGCTTCGACAATGCCGCGCTGCCGGCTGAGATCGGCATTCGGCGCGGGCGGCGCGCCCTGCACGCGGCGTCTGGCGCGGCTCGCCAGTTGCCGCGCGGCGGCCGGCGTGCGTCCGACAATCGGCGCGATCTCCTCGAACGGCACCGCGAACATGTCGTGCAGTACGAAAGCCAGCCGCTCGGCCGGCGCCAGCGTCTCCAGCACCACGAGCAGCGCCGCGCCGACCGAGTCGGCCATCTCGGTCTCGCGCTCGGACGGATTGTCCGCGATCGGCTCCGGCACGTGCGGCCCGATCGGCTCCTCGCGGCGCGATTTGCGCGAGCGCAGCATGTCGAGGCAGATCCGCGCGATCACCGTGGTCAGCCAGCCCCCGAGATTGTCGACGGCAGCAGCGTCGGTCCGGCCGAGCCGCAGCCAGGCCTCCTGCACGGCGTCGTCGACCTCGGCGGTCGAGCCCAGCATGCGATAGGCCACCGCCCGCAAGCGCGGCCGGTTGGCCTCGAACTGTTCGGCCAGAAATTCTTCCTCGTCCATCGGTCACATTCCCTTTGTCCGCTCCGTCATGGCCATGACGAACGAAACCAGGCCGATGTGACAGCAGATCGGCCCGGCGGCGTCAAAAGGCAAATCAGGAGAGTGAGATGATGAAAGCCCGCATGAACCACCCGGTGATGGTTGTTCCCGATGCCATGAAGGCGCTGCAGGCGCTCAGCGAGAGCACCAAACAGGCTTTGCCGGAAAAGCTGCTCGAGCTGGTCCATCTGCGCGCCAGCCAGATCAATGGCTGCAGCGTCTGTGTCGATATGCACCCGAAGCTCGCACGGCGCGCGGGAGAGACCGACGAACGGCTGTTCGCGGTCGGCGCCTGGCGCGACACGCCATATTTCACCGAAGCGGAGCGCGCCGCGCTGGCGTTGACCGAGGCGGTGACCCGGCTCAGCGACCGCGAGGATCCGGTGACGGACGCGGTGTGGGACGAGGCCGCGAAGCATTTCGACGAGCAGCAGCTCGCGTCCCTGGTGCTGGGGATCGCGGCGATCAATGTCTGGAACCGACTCAACGTCGCCGTGCGGCAGCCGGTCGGTGCCTGGAAGGTGTGAGGGCCGTTCTCCCTCTCCCCGCTCTTGCGGGGAGAGGGTTGGGGTGAGGGGCTCTCTCCACGAGTGACGTGCGTGGACGGACCTGTACCCCCTCACCCGGATCGCATCTGCCGATGCGACATAGCCGAAGCTCCGCTTTGGCGTTCTTGAAGACGGCCGCCGCAGGCGGCCTATGCCTCTCCCCGCAAGCGGGGCGAGGTGAAGAGGTGTACCGCCGCCTCAGCCCGCCAAAAACTCCAGCACGATCTCGCAATAGCGTTGCGGGGCCTGTTCGAACATCGGATGCGTGGTGCCCGGGATCATCTCGGTGCGCGCGCCCTGCACATTGGCGGCGAGCGCGTGCAGCACCTTCGGCAGCACGCCCTTGGTGTTGGCGCCGCCGATGAACAGCGTCGGCGTCCTGATCGCCTCCGCGTCGGCTTTCGAGAACGGCGGACGCTGGTCGCGGGTCTGGCCGAGCAGGGTGGTCGCGTTGTCGCGCAGCAGCTGTTTGGAGGTCGCCGGAATCCGCTTCCAGGCGCCGGGGCCTTCGAGCGCGTCCATGAAGATCTGCAGGCCGCCGTCGATGTCGCCCTTGGCGATCTCAGCGGCACACGCCGCGAAGCGTGCTGCCAGCGGCGAGGGGCCCGGCTTGAAGTCGGGATCAAGGCTTTCGTCGAGCTCGCCGCCGGGCTCGGCGAGGATCAGCTTGCGCAGCAGGTCCGGCCGCCGCTGCGCGACACGGAAGCAGATATGGCCGCCGCGGGAATGCCCCATCAGGTCGACCGGCTTGGTGTCGAATGCCTCGATGAAGGCGATGACGTCGTCGACATGCTGCGCGATCGAATAGGTGTCGCCAACGCCGTCCCAATGCGCCGGGAAGAAATGCCGCAGGCTGACCGCGATCACGCGATGCCGCCGCGTCAGCGGGCCGAGCACCGCGGACCAGATCCGGAAATCGCACAGCGAGCCGTGCACGCAGACCAGCGGCGGGCCCTCTCCGATATCGAGATAGGGCATGTCGAAACCGTTGACGTGGAGGCTGTGCATTTGCGGCTCGCGCAGGGAGGAGATGTTGTTGATTTAGCCCAAGTTCCCACGGAATTCGGGTGGATAGCAACATTCTCCAAGCCTAGATTTCAGATCAGCAACAGGCTCGCATGCGTGAGCCCAAACGATATGAAGGAACATCTGGAGCAAGCCATGACCGGCCAGCATTTTGCAATCTTCGAAACCATGATCGGCGCCTGCGGCGTCGTCTGGGGCGAGCACGGCGTCACCGCCGTACAGCTGCCGATGGGCACCGAGGAGAAAACCCGCAAGCGTATCTTCCAGCGCAACGGCGACGTCACCGAGGCGGCGCCCCCGGCCGAGGTGCAGCACGCGATCAACGGCATGATCGAGCTGCTCGCCGGCAAGCCGAACGACCTCGCCGACATCGTGCTCGATCTCGACGGCGTGCCGGAGTTCAACCGCGGCGTCTACGACATCGCGCGGAAGATTCCGCCGGGCAAGACCGTGACCTATGGCGATATCGCCAAGCAGCTCGGCGGCGTCGAGCTGTCGCGCGACGTCGGCCAGGCATTGGGCCGTAACCCGTGCCCGATCGTGGTACCCTGTCACCGAGTGCTGGCGGCCGGTAACAAGCCGGGCGGCTTCTCGGCCAATGGCGGCGTGGTGACCAAGCTGAAGATGCTGCAGATCGAAGGCGCGGTGGTGAACCACACGCCGAGCCTGTTTGATTGAGGCGGCGCGCGGTCTTCTTATCCTCCCCTGGAGGGGGAGGATCGGTTCGCATGAAATGCGAACCGAGGTGGGGTGAAGATCTCTCGTATCGGGCGCTGCCCGCGTTGAGAGAACACCCCACCCCGTCTCACATCTCGCTGCGCTCGCTGTGAGCCGACCCTCCCCCTCCAGGGGAGGGTGAAGCGAGCAAGCTGCCTCAGCTACACCGTCTCACACACAAACCCGTTGCCCTTCCGCCTGATCTTGCCGACCGTCGGCGAGGGGAAGTGCGCCGGGCAGCACAGCGTATCGGTGTCGCAATAGCGCTCGAGGAAGCTGCGCCGCGTCTTCGCGGCCAGTGCCGGGTCGACGTCGAACTTCGGCGACAACTCCGGATAGAGCGTCTGGATCGGCGAGTGCATCAAATCGCCGGCGAACACCGCATCATCCTTGCCGCGGCCGAAGGTGAAGGCGACATGGCCCGGCGTGTGGCCGGGCGTCGGCAGCACGCGCATATGATCGCCGATCGCAAAATCATTGCCGACGAGGTCGGCCCGCTTGGCTTCGACCACCGGCAGCACGCTGTCGACGAAGGGCGGGACCGCTGCCTTGGCGTTGGTCTCGGTCCAGTAGTCGAACTCGCTCTTGTCGAACACGTAGCGCGCGTTCGGGAAGGTCGGCACCCAGCGGCCGTTCTCGAGCCGCGTGTTCCAGCCGACATGGTCGACATGCAGATGCGTGCACATCACGTAGTCGATGTCGCCGACCGAAAAGCCCGCCGCCGCGAGGCCGCGCAGATAGTTATCGTCGGTCTTCATGTTCCAGCTCGGCCGCCCCGGCCGCGGCTTGTCGTTGCCGATGCAGCTGTCGATCAGGATGGTGTGGTGCGGCGTCTTCACGATGTAGGACTGGAACGCCAGGATCAGCGTGTCGCTGTCATCGAGCGCGCCGGCCGCTTTCATCCAGGCGCGGTTCTCCGCGAGCAGCTCCGGTGTCAGTCCGGGCAGCATGTCATGCGCGGGCAGGAACAGTCCTTCCTCCTCGACAATGCGATGAATGGTGAGATCGCCGGCGGTAAATTTCAGGCTCATGGTGATTCCTTGGATGAGGTCAGTGCGCGTCGCGCACGGCGGGAATGTTGATGTTGGCGAGGATATCCATCGCCGCAAGGCCTTGCTCCGGCGGGCTGTACCGGGCTGCCGTCATCATCATCACAAAGTCGAGATCGGAGATGGTCAGCGCGAGCGCCAGGCTCGCGCTGAAAATCGAGAGCGGGGACGCATTCGCGCATCGTCATTCTCCCCGCGCTTTGCTTTGCTACGCCGGCGGCGGCGCCGAGATCTGCACCGACGGCCGCTCCAGCATTCTCTGGTAGAACGCGTCGAGCTTGGGATAGGCCTTGCGCCAGCCGCAGTCGGCGAAGCGGAAATCGGCGTAGCCGAGCACGCAGACGAGGCCGATCTGCGCGATGTCGAACGACGAGCCATCGAGAACATCCGGCCGGTTCTCGAACCGCGCCATGCCGGCCCAGGCCCTGTTCCAGTGATCGTCATACCAGGCTTGCCACAGCGAGCCCTGCGGCCGCACCATCTTCTCGTAGCGGCACAGCAGCATGGAATCGAGCATGCCGTTGAGCAGCGAATGGTCGGTCTTTAGCTTCCAGCGCCGCGGACCGTAGCCCGGGATCAGCCGGCCGCCGCCGATCTCGTTGAGATATTCCACGATGACGTAGGAATCCAGAATGACGTCGCCATGGTCGAGGATCAGCACCGGCAGCTTCTTCAGCGGCGAGATCCTGGAATATTCGTCGTTGGCCGTGCCCGGCGCGACGCTGGCCGGCACCAGCTCGATCTTGTCGATCAGGCCAAGCTCGATCGCCGCGATGCGCAGCTTGCGTGCGAACGGGGAGGCGGGAGAGAAGGTGAGTTTCATGGTGATGACCTCTTTCCGGGTACACCGCCGTCATCCTGAGGAGCGCGCCATCGGCGCGCGTCTCGAAGGATGGGCAACGACCAATACTATCTCGTCACCCATCCGCTGAGATGACGGTGTGCTGGGCTCATCCTTCGAGACGCCGCTTCGCGGCTCCTCAGGATGACGGACCGGCAATTACGCCGCGACGATTTCCTGGCGCTGCTCGCCGAGGCCTTCGATGCCGAGCGTCACGACGTCGCCGACATTGAGGAAGGTCGGCGGCTTCATACCGAGACCGACGCCTGGCGGAGTGCCCGTCGTGATGATATCGCCGGGCAGCAGCGTCATGAACTGCGAGACGTAGGAGATGCATTTCGCCATCGTGAAGATCATGGTCTTGGTCGAGCCGGTCTGGCGGCGCTGACCGTTGACGTCGAGCCACATCGACAGGTTCTGCACGTCCGCGATTTCGTCCTTGGTGGCGAGCCAGGGGCCGACCGGACCGAAGGTGTCGTGCGACTTGCCCTTGGTCCACTGTCCGAGCCGCTCGGTCTGGAAGTTGCGCTCGGAGACGTCGTTGCAGACGCAATAGCCGGCGACGTGGTTGAGCGCGTCGGCTTCCGAGACGTATTTGGCGCGGGTGCCGATGATCGCGGCGATCTCGACTTCCCAGTCCAGCTTGGTCGAACCGCGCGGCTTCTCGACGGCATCGTTGGGGCCGGACAGCGAGGTATTCGCCTTCATGAAGATGATCGGTTCGGTCGGGATCTGAGCGCCGGTTTCCTTGGCGTGGTCGGAATAATTCAGGCCGATCGCGACGAATTTGGAGATGCCGGTGACAGGGGCGCCGAAGCGCGGCTTGCCGGAGACGGCGGGCAGGGAGGCGGGATCGAGCGCGGAAAGCTTCTTCAGCGAGTCCGGCGTGTAGGCTTCGCCGGTCAGGTCCTTCAGATGGGCCGAGAGGTCGCGGAGCTGGCCGGATTTATCGATCAGGCCGGGCTTTTCCGCACCCTTTTCGCCATAACGAACAAGCTTCATGTTGATCACTCCCTACGATGTCTTGAGGATTGTTACTGCTATACCTCGACACGCTTCATGGAACAGCGCGCCGGGAAATTCAACCGCCATGAGCGCGCTGCATTGCAGCCAAGCCTTAATTCAAGGTCAGTTCGGGCCGGTTAGCCCAGCGCGACGAACCTGAACGCGTCGCCGTCGCGCTTGATGTGGCCGGCGTTGAAATGCCCGCCGATCACCAGCGTCGGCGTGTCGGCAAAGCGCGAGAACAATTCGCGCCGCGTCGCGGCCGATTGCTTCTGGTCGGAGTCCGCGGTCGACGACCAGTCGAGGTGATACATCTGGCAGGGATGATGGGCGACGTCGCCGGTCAGCAGTCCTTCCGCGCCGCCGGACTTGATGTGGATGCTCATATGGCCGGGGCTGTGTCCCGGCGTCGGGATTAGCGTGATCTCCTCGGTGAGGCGATGATCGCTCGGCACCAGCTCGGCCTTGCCGGCATTCGCGATCGGCTTCACCGAGTCGGCGAACACGGCAGCATGCGCGGCATCGTCGCTGTGGTCGCGCCAGTGCTCGAATTCGGTCCTGCCGAACACGTAGCGCGCATTGGCGAAGGTCGGCACCCATTTGCCGCCGGAGAGTTTCGTGTTCCAGCCGACGTGGTCGACATGCAGATGCGTGCACAGCACGATGTCGATGCTGTCAGGTGCAAATCCGGCCGCGGTGAGCTTCTCCAGGAACGGATCGTTGCGGTTGTTCCAGGTCGGCACGTTGCGGCCCTGCTTGTCGTTGCCGAGACCGGTGTCGACGATGATGCGGTGCTCCGGCGTCTCGACCAGCAGCGAGTGGATCGACATTTTCAGCCGGCCATCCTCATTGGCGAAATGCGGGATCAGCCAGGGCAGGCTCTGGATCTCTTCCCGGCCGGCCAGCGGCAGGATGAAGCGTGTGCTGCCGACGGTCTCGAGCTCGACGACCTTTGTGATTTTGACCTTGCCGATCGTCCATTGCATGCGGCGTGCCCTCTCTTTCTTTTGTGCCCGGACCATGCGGGTTTCCGCGCGCCGGCGCAATGGATCAAGTCGGCGCCTCCGGCGTTACCGCTTCGTCGGACGAAGGAGTGCGCAAATGCCGGAACTCACAATCTCCCCTGAAAAAGTTGGTTTCTTGATCGAGAAGGCGCGGGAATTCGACGTCAAGGAGGGGATCGTCGATCCGGACTCCGGCTCGAACGGGGCCGACGATGAGATGATCGACGTGCTGGAGGACGACGGTAACGATCCGGTGGCGCGCGAGATCACGGGCTTCATCGATGCGCTGAGCGAGGACGAGCAGGTCGACCTCATCGCGCTGATGCGGCTCGGCCGCGGCGACGGCACGATCGAGGAATGGGCCGATCTCCGCCGCGAGGCCGCGCGCGGGCGCAGCGGCCGCACCGCGAGCTATCTCTTGGGTGAACCGATGCTCGGCGATCTCCTTGCCGAAGGGCTCGACGAGTTCGGCATACCGCCGAGCGACGAGCGCATCACGCCGATCCAGTAGGAAGCAGAAGTGTGTTGTTCTTACCTCGCCCCGCTTGCGGGGAGAGGTCGGATCGCATCGACAGATGCGATCCGGGTGAGGGGGAGCTTCCGCAGTCCCTGCCGTCACCTTCTTCGCGGTGACAGCCCCCCACTTCCCCCTCTCCCCGTAAGAACGGGGAGAGGGGGAAGTGGAGCAACGCGAGTTACCGCGCGCAGTCGACGATCACGGTGCCGATCTTGTCGCCCTTCTCGACGGCGAGATGGGCCTCGGCGGTCTCCGCCAGCGCGAATTGGCCGGCGACGTTGTGCACGCGGGTGCCCGACTGCAGCCATTTGGTGATGTCGGCCTGCGCTGCGGCAAGCAGCGGCGGCGGCAGCGCAAACAACACCAGCGAGCGCACCGTGATGCATTTTTCCATCAATTCGCGCATTGGCAGCACAGGCGTGCGGTTGCCGTTGGTGGCGTAGACCGCGATCGTCGAGTTCAACGCCATGATCTTCAGCGTGGTCGCGAGGTTGCCGCCGAAATCGACGTCGATCACGCGGTCGACGCCGCGGTTCTCGGTGAAGGCCATCACCTTGGAGACGACGTCCTCGGTCCGGTAGTTGACGACCGTGTCGGCGCCGGCAAGCCGCGCTTCCACGTCCTTCACTTGCGAGCTCACGGTCGCGATCACGCGCGCGCCGCCCCATTTGGCCAGTTGCACGGCGTAGTGACCGACAGCACCGGCGCCGCCGGTGACCAGCACCGTTTGCCCGGAGATCGGACCGTCGGCGAACAGCGCGCACCACGCGGTCATGCAGGGGATGCCGAGCGTCGCTCCGGCCGCGAACGACACCTCCTGCGGCAGCGGCGTCACCAGGTAATCAGCAAGCGTAATGTACTCGGCCGCGGTGCCGAAGGCGCGGCCGTTGCGCTGGCCGTTGAACAGCCAGACGCGGTCGCCGACGGCAAAACGCGTCACGCCTTCACCGACCTGGTCGATGATCCCCGCGCCGTCGCTGTTCGGGATCACGCGCGGAAATTCCATCGCGCGATAGTTGCCGCTGCGGCGGCCGACATCGGCCGGATTGACGCCGGAGGCCTCGAGCCGAACCCTGACTTCGCCAGGGCCGGCGTCAGGCGTCGGCATCTCGCCGACGGTGAGCACCGTCGGCGCCGCGCCGGTCCGTTCGTACCAAACCGCTCTCATCTAGCGCCCCTTTCCGAAGTTCGTGAACTCGTCCAGCGACCTCTTGCGCGAACTTCGGAAAGCAAGAGGGCGCTAGAAGACTCATGAATCTCTAATGCCGCTTGACCGATTTGAAGCTCCCAATCGGCCTCGCCGCATATAGTGCAGGAGCTTCAAATCGGCGGCACTAGAGCGTACCCGGGAAGGCGCCGCCGTCGAGCAGCAGGTTCTGCCCGGTGATGAAGCCGGCCTTGGCGCCGCACAGGAAGGCGCAGGCGTAGCCGAATTCGTCGGGATGGCCGAAGCGGCCGGCGGGGTTCAGCTTGGCGCGCTCGGCCAGCACCTGCTCGGCCGAGATGCCGCGCTTTTCGGCCTCGGGCTTCGCAGTGCCGCGCAAACGGTCGGTCTCGAACGGGCCCGGCAGCAGGCCGTTGATGGTGACGTTGTTGATCACGGTCTTGCGCGACAGGCCGGCGACGAAGCCGGTCAGGCCGGCGCGGGCGCCGTTGGACAGGCCGAGGATCTCGATCGGCGCCTTCACCGCCGCCGAGGTGATGTTGACGATGCGGCCGAACTTGCGCGCCATCATGCCGTCGACGGTCGCCTTGATCAGTTCGATCGGCGTCAGCATGTTGGCGTCGATCGCCTTGATCCAGTCGTCACGGGTCCAGTTGCGGAAATCGCCGGGCGGCGGGCCGCCGGCATTGTTGATCAGGATGTCCGGATCAGGGCAGGCCTTGAGCACGGCTTCGCGTCCGGCCGCCGTCGTGATGTCGCCGACGATCTCGGTGACGGTGATGTCGGGATGGCCTTTACGGATCTCGTCGGCGGTCTGCTTCAGCGCCTCGGCGCCGCGCGCCGTCAGCGTGACGTGCACCCCCTCATTGGCGAGCGCGATCGCGCAGGCGCGGCCCAGTCCCTTGCTCGATGCGCAGACGATAGCGCGGCGGCCTTTGATTCCAAGATCCACGAGTTCACTCCCTGTGATGTCGGGTTGGTTTGTAAAGCTTCGATGGCGCCAGTCTAGCCAAGCCCGGCGGCGCCGGTAAGGGACGTGCAATGCATAAGTGCATGCCGGGTCGGAACAGGCGGGGGAATGCGCTCGGGTAAAGCAGGATGAGTTTTGGTTGAATCGGCTTGGCGCGGTCTCGGTTCACCTCTCCCCGCCGGGGAGAGGTCGGATTGCGAAGCAATCCGGGTGAGGGCTCTCGTTCTCTCGATAGATCGTAACCCCTCACCCGATTTGCTGCGCAAATCGACCTCTCCCAAGGTAGAGGTGAACCTTCGACGCCGTTCCAGCTGAACCCAATCTCATCACGCTTTAGATGCGCTGCTCGCGCCGCAGCCGCTCGATCGCCATGGTGGCTTCGGGCGGCAACGACCGGAATCCGGCCTGTCCGGCCGCGGAGAACAGCGGCCGCAATTGCGATCCGTTGAGGAATTGCGGCTGCCTCGCCAGCGGCACCAGCTGATCGAACACCAGCACCAGCGTGGTCACGACAAGGCCGACCCTGATCGCGCCGAGCAGCGCGCCGCCGAGGCGGTCGCCGATCCCGATCTCCGAGCCGATGGTGTCGTCGAGCATCGTCCGCGCCATCTTTCCGAGGATGACACCGATCAGAAGGAAGAGGCCGAACAGCAGCACCCCGTTGGGCGGGAACGGCGAGGACGGCAGCGTCGCGATGTGGGGTCCGATCATCGCCATTGCCGCGACTGCGAGCGGCATCGCGACGAGATAGGCAAGGATAGTGACCGCGCTGCGCAGCAGGCCGGTCGTGAAGCCGGTGACGACCGCGAACAACAACCCGAGCGTCACGACGATGTCGAAGAGGTTCATGGATAAGGATTCCTGCCCCAATCTCCTGCGGTCCCCTGGTTGATCAAACCTGCTTACATCAGGGACAATTGTCGCTATCACTCGTCCGCTTCAATCCGGGAACCTGCCGATGTCCGACCTATTCGATGTCAGTAAAGAAATCATCCTCATCACCGGCGCCTCGCAGGGGCTCGGGCGGCAATTCGCCCGCGTGCTGGCGGCGCATGGCGCTGCGGTGGTGCTGGCAGCGCGCCAGACCGCGAAGCTGAAGAGCCTCGCGGAGGAGATCAAGGCCAAGGGTGGCCGCGCAGCCGCGGTGCAGATGGACGTTGCGGATGTTTCCGGCATTGCGAAAGCACTCGACGCCGCGGAGGCCGCACTCGGTCCGGTCTCGGTGTTGATCAACAACGCCGGCATCGCGATCGAGAAGCTCGCGACCGAGCAGACCGAGGCCGATTGGGACGCCGTGATCAATGCCAATCTGAAGGGCGCCTATTTCCTCGCGACCGAGCTTTCGCGGCGCATGATCCTGCGCAAGCAGCCCGGCAACATCATCAATGTCGCGTCCGTGCTCGGGCAGGGCGTGCTCAAGGCGGTCTCGCCCTATGCGATCTCCAAGGCCGGCATGATCCAGGGCACCAAGGCGATGGCGCTGGAACTCGCCGGCAACAACATCCGCGTCAACGCGCTGGCACCGGGATACATCGACACCGAGATGAACCATGATTTCTGGTCGACGCCGGCAGGCGAGCGGCTCGCAAAACGGATTCCGCAACGCCGCGTCGGTGCCGAATCCGATCTCGACGGCGCGATCATGCTGCTCGCCTCCAGCGCCTCGCGCTACATGACCGGCACGGTGGTGACGGTCGACGGCGGGTTTTTGCTGAACTAGCTTTGCCGCCCGGATGAAGCGCAGCGAAAAGCCGCGAAACGAGATCTCGTCCCGAGAGGATGTGAGGCTATGTCCTCGTCCACCGCTGTCATCGCCCGGCTTGACCGGGCGATCCAGTACGCTACGGCCCCTCGGCTCAAGCACCGCGGTCTCTGGAATACTGGATCACCCGCGTGCGCGGGTGATGACACCGAGCAAGTTGGGCGGGCGTCTGCACGATTTCGGAATAATGGAAGAATACCGCTGATTTGCCCGACGAGTCAAGCTGCCGTGTCGAACGCCGGCAGTCGCCGGCGCCTTTGCATGGGGTTGTTTTCGATATTCTGGCAGTGCGCCCCTGCGACGGCAGTCTCGTAGGGTGGGCGAAGGCGCTCTCGCGCCGTGCCCACCATCAAGAGCCGCAGACGAAGAGGCACGCTTTGCTTTGCCGACCCCGCGCATTTGGTTACCCCGCCCGCATCTCCGCCTTGATCATGTCGGCGGCCTTCTCGCCGATCATGATGGTCGGCGCATTGGTGTTGCCGCCGATCAGGGTCGGCATGATCGAGGCATCGACCACGCGCAAGGCCTCGAGCCCGTGCACGCGCAATTTCGGATCGACCACCGCAAGCGGATCGCTGGTGCCCATCCTGCAGGTGCCGACCGGGTGATAGACGGTGTCGGAGCGCGCCCGCAGGATGCTGCGGATGTCGTCGTCGGTGCGGACATCTGATGTGAACATGTCCTTCTGCTGCAGGGCGCGCAGCGCCGGCGTGTCGAGCAGCCGCTTGGTCATCTTGAAGCCTGCGACCATGGTCTCGACGTCGCTGTCCTCGCCGAAGAAATTCGGATCGATCGCTGGGGCTGCGAGCGGATCGGCGCTGTTCAGCCACACGCTGCCGCGGCTGGCCGGGCGCAGCAGGCAGACATGGCAGGAGAAGCCGGTGCCCCAGCGCGGCTTGCGGCCGTGGTCTTCCACCATGGCCATGCAGAAATGCAGCTGGATGTCGGGGACGTCGAGCTCAGGTCGCGTCTTCAGGAAGCCGCCGCATTCGGCGACGTTCGAGGTCATCGGGCCGCGCCGCTCGCGCCGGTATTGTCCGATACCCTTGATGATCCGCCCGATGCCGTTCCACGACAGTCCCGAGAAATAAGGTGCGTCGGAGGCGAAGCCGAACACGAAATCGGGGTGATCCTGCAGGTTCTGTCCGACACCCGGCAGATCATGCACGCTGGCGATCCCGTGCTTGCCGAGCGCCGCGGCCTCGCCGACGCCCGACAGCATCAGCAATTGCGGCGACTGGAACGCGCCGGCCGAGAGGATCACCTCGCGCCGCGCGCGCAGCACCTTCTTCTCCTTGCCCTGCAGGTATTCGACGCCGACGGCACGCTTGCCCTCGAAGATGATGCGGGTCGCCTGCGCCCGCGTCTCGATCCGCAGGTTAGGC
This sequence comes from Bradyrhizobium sp. USDA3010, assembly GCF_056429065.1. Taxonomy (NCBI): domain Bacteria; kingdom Pseudomonadati; phylum Pseudomonadota; class Alphaproteobacteria; order Hyphomicrobiales; family Nitrobacteraceae; genus Bradyrhizobium; species Bradyrhizobium sp. USDA3010. Next base: position 163,730 of record NZ_JBWJZD010000001.1, on the reverse strand, counting down.
CGGCGGCCCATGTGGGGATGGATGTAGCCGCGCGCCGCGCTCCAGCGCTCCCCATTCCTCTGGGTCACCTGGTAGGTGCCTAAACCTTCCTGTTCGGCGCCGTTGAAATCGTCGCGGATCCGGAACTGCGCCTCGCGCGCGCCCTGCAGGAACGTCTCCTTGACCGGATTGTCGGACTGCAGGCCGGTGACGTTGAGCGGCCCGCCCTTGCCGTGATATTCGCCGTCGAGCTCGGTGTTGTTCTCCGAACGCTTGAAATAGGGCAGCACGTCGGCGTAGCTCCAGCCGGTGTTGCCGAGCGAAGCCCAGTGGTCGTAGTCGGCGCGATGACCGCGGATATAGACCATGGCATTGATGGCGCTCGAGCCGCCGAGCCCCTTGCCGCGCGGCTGATAGCCGATGCGGCCGTTCAGGCCCTTCTGCGGCACCGTGTCGAAGGCCCAGTTGTTGAGCTTGCTCGAGAGCATGAGAATGATGGCGCCGGGCGTGGTCACCACCCAATTGTCGTTCTTGCCGCCGGCATCGAGCACCGCCACCGAGGTCGCCGGATCCTCCGACAGCCGCCCCGCCACCGCGCAGCCGCCGGAGCCGGCGCCCACCACCACGAAATCGAATGTGTCAGTCACGTATGTTTCCCCTGCTTGTTATTTCCGTCATTCCCCGGTGACGATTACGACAACAGCCGCATCAGCTTCTCCAGCCGCGCGATCTTCGCGCCATAGGGCGGATAGAGATCGGCGAGCCGGTTGAAGCGCGAGCGGTAGAACACCGGCTTCAGCTTCGTCAGCGTCTTGAATCCCCATTCGCCGTGATAGGCGCCGGTGCCGGACGCGCCGACGCCGCCCATCGGCTGATAGGCCTGCGCGAAATGGAACAGGCAATCGTTGACGGTGACGCCGCCCGACACCGTGCGCGCCAGCACCGCGTCGCGGGCGGCATTGTCGGTGCCGAACCAGTACAGCGCCAGCGGGCGGTCGCGCCGGTTGATGAAGGCGATCGCCTCGGTGGCGTCGCGGGTGCCCATGACCGGCAGCAGCGGTCCGAAAATCTCCTCCTGCATCACGGTCATCTCGGGCGTCGCATCGACGATCACGGTCGGCGGGAATTTGCGCCTCGCCTTCCACTCGGGATCGTTCGGCGCGGCCGGCTGCATGATGGTCGCGCCCTTCGCGGCGGCGTCGGCGACGAGGCCCTCGAGTCGGGCATAGTGCCGGTCCGAGACGATCGAGGTGTAGTCGGGATTTTTCGGATCGGTGCCGAACATGTGCTGCATGTGGCCCTGCAGCCGCATCGCGAACGGCTGCACCGAGGCTTGCGGCACCAGCACGTAATCGGGCGCGATGCAGGTCTGGCCGGCATTGAGCAGCTTGCCATAGGCGATGCGCTGCGCGGCTTCGTCGAGGTCGGCGGAGCCGTCGACGATCGCCGGCGATTTGCCGCCGAGCTCGAGCGTCACCGGTGTCAGGTTGCGGCCGGCGGCTTCCGCGACCAGCCGGCCAACGCGGGTCGAGCCGGTGAAGATCAGATGATCGAACGGCAAGGCAGCGAAGGCCCTGGCGATCTCGTCGTCGATATCGGTGACCGCGAGCTCGGTGGTGTCGAACTTCTTCTCGATCACCTCGGCCAGCAGCTCGGCGAAGCGCGGCACCAGCTCGCTCGGCTTGATGATGGCGCGATTGCCGGCGGCAATCGCGGCGACCGTGGGCGCCAAGGTCAGCTGCAGCGGATAATTCCAGGGCGCGATGATCCCGACCACCCCGAGCGGCTGCGGGATCAGCCGGTTCCTGGCCGGTGCGAACTGCAGCGTGGTCGGAATCCTCTCGGGGGCCATCCAGCCCTTGAGGTGCTTGGCCGCATGCTTGATCTCGCCGAGCACCAGCATGGTTTCGGCGATCGCGGTCTCGACGGTGGAGCGGTGGCCGAAATCGGCCGAGATCGCCGCCTCGAATCGCGCCTCGTTCTCGGTCAGCGCGGCGCGCAGGCGGCGCAGCCGGTCGAGCCGCGCCTGCAATGTCGGCGCCGGCTCGCTGCGCGACAGCTCGAACTGGCGATGAAAGGCGTCCTCAAGCGCATGCAGCCCCGGGCTCTTCAATGGCCGGTCCATGGCGTTTCCCCTCGAATGACGTGTCCTTGACGGATTTTGTTGGCGCCAAGCTCCGCTTTTGCGCGCGATCTGGCAAGAGCCCGGTTCCCGGCGGTAAATTTGCCAGGAAAACCACCGATTTCGGCGTCACAAAATCCTCAAAAACCCGCATCCGGGGCTTTCCAAATCGTACTCACGTTGATACATACCCCTCGCACCCGACGGCTTCGGCCCGGGTCGCCTTCTCAGGAAGCCCTCCGGACGGATCGATCGGCGCCATCTGATGCGTTGGCCGACCGGCTCGGGCACTCTTTCTGCAAGGCACGCAACGGTTTAACGCGGGGTGGAGCAGCCCGGTAGCTCGTCAGGCTCATAACCTGAAGGTCATAGGTTCAAATCCTATCCCCGCAACCAAGTTCGACACGGAAACCCAGCAATCTGAATCGATTGCTGGGTTTTTGTTTTTCGGGTCGAACGTCGCCGCAACGCAATCAACGACTCGATTTCGTGGGTTCGAAACACCCGCAACCTCCTGCGGTCGGCATCACGACACCGGGCGCGAACAGCGGAGGCCGACTTGCCTTGGCCATCTCGTCTGGCTTGATTGGGGATACCATCGATCTCGCCGATCAATCGGATGATCGACGCCGTGAACTCGCAGGATCGGCTCGACGATGTCGGCGCGTGGATGGCCCTGACAGTCGTGTGAGCCGAACGAGGGGAGGTCGCTGCGGCGGGGGATGTTCAGTATGGTGCGCCATTGACGAGGTGCCTCGGTGAACCACCAAGCGTGCAGGCGATGCGCATCCGGATTTCAATCGCGCTTCCCTCGATGCGTTGTCGACACAAGCCCGATCATTTTTTGTCCTTGTCGGCGGTGTCGTCCACATTGCCTCCATTGTCGACGCATTTCTTGAAATAGTCGCGTTCGGCCTGTCCGTTGCCTTTGGCGCTGCCCGCCGCCGGATTGCCGGGCTGACGTGGTGGAAAGTTCTTCGCAACGAGCGCATTGCATTTCCTCGCGACCTCAACCGTGACGGCTGATGTCTCGGTTGGCAAAAGCAGGGGAGCCACCAGCGAGAATGCAAGAGCGGCTCGCTTGAACTTCTGTTCGGCGCGCATGGTTACCCTCCCTTGTGTGCTGCCGTCATCGCTGACGCGGCGTGATCCTATCGCGGGGTACAAAACAGGCAATGCTCGATCGCGCAACCCGTTCACGCCGGGGTGGTGATTTGACCGACTCTTCCAGTCTGATCAGGATCGTCGGCCAAGTACAGCCGGACGAGATCTACAATCTCGCCGCCCAAAGTCACGTGGCCGTTTCGTTCGAGGAGCCGGAATATACCGCGAATTCGGGCGCTCTTGGCACGCTGCGAATCCTCGAGGCGATTCGGATCGTGGGGCCCGAGAAGAAGTCCAAATTCTACCAGGCCTCGACGTCAGAACTGTACGGCCTGGTGCAGAAAGTCCCGCAGAAGGAGACCACTCCATTCTATCCGCGGTCGCCTTACGCCGTTGCGAAGCTCTACGCCTACTGGATCACGGTGAACTATCGTGAGGCGTACGGAATGTATGCCTGCAACGGAATTCTGTTCAATCATGAGTCTCCCGTGCGGGGCGAGACCTTTGTCACCCGAAAGATCACACGAGCCTTGGCCCGCATCCACCTCGGCCTTCAGGAACGCCTTTATCTGGGCAATCTTGACGCGCTCCGCGACTGGGGGCATGCGCGTGACTACGTCGAAATGCAATGGCTGATGCTGCAGCAGAATACGCCGGAGGACTTCGTCATCGCGACCGGTGTGCAGCACTCGGTTCGCCACTTCGTCGAGGTTGCCGCGGGCGAAGTGGGGATGCGGATCCGCTGGGAAGGAACGGGCGTCGATGAAAAGGGCTATGATGCCGCCACAGGCAAGTGCATCGTGTCCGTCGACCCACGCTATTTCCGTCCGACGGAGGTCGCGACCCTCTTGGGCGATCCCTCCAAGGCGAAGGAGAAGCTTGGCTGGTGGCCCAAGACCTCGTTCGAAAGCCTCGTGCGTGAGATGGTGCAGGAGGATCTCGCGTCAGTGAAGCGAGATGAACCGATCGAGCAACACGGCTTCAGGTATTATCCGCGTCACGAGTGACGGCAGCCCAGAACGCCGTCTAGCGCTCGTAGAGGCGGAGGCCCCGAACGCTTTCCGTCGACCCCACGCAGGGGCGTCCCAATGCCATCAAGGCAGACGGATGGCGTCCTTCACCGAGATCGCGTCGGGCGGGCCAGCGGTGATCGCCGCATGCGTTTCGGACGGGGCCGGTGCGTTTCGCATCGCGCTCATCTCGAGCGCCCAGCGACCGACGATGGCCCGACGATCCCAACGCTCGAGTGAGCGCTTTCGTCCTTCGGCTCCGAACGCCGCGCAGAGCGCCGGATTCTGGGCAAGCGTGCAGATCGCATCGGCGAGGGCCCGGGTGTCGCCGGGCGAAACCACCATCCCGGCACCCTTGACCTCCTCGGCCAACCCCGTTCCTTCGGTCGCCATCGCGATCACCGGACGGGCGGAGCCAAACACGGCCCCAAGCTTGGATGGCAAGACCAGATCAGCCGCCTCTGCCTTCTGCGGAATGAGATGCACGTCCGCCGTCGCCATCAACTCGTTGAAGCTTTCGTTCGGTTGCAGTCCGAGAAAATGAACATTGGAGCGGCCGGCCGCCATTTTGAGCAACCTCGGCTTGTCAGGCCCCTCTCCCGCGAGGATGAAATGAATTTCGGGATGACTGTGTTGTAGCAGGGAGGCGGCTTCGATCACGAGATCGAGCCCCTGCTTGTTCGACATCGTGCCCGAATAGAGTCCGACGATATCGCTTTCGCCAATGCCGAATTCACGCCGATACCTGGTCTGCCTCGACCGAGGAAAGATGGCGCTCGTGTCGATCCAGTTTCGGATCTCGAGGGTCCGCTCCGCAGGAACGCCCTTGGCCAGCAGCCGGTCGACCATCTGCGGTGAAATCGACGATACCCGGTCGAACGACCGGAGAATGCGAGATTCGGCCCCGAGCATTATCTTGCGAAGCGCACCGTTTCGAAGCAATCCGAGATCAAAGGCGGCATCAACCTCGAAATCCTGCACATGGAGCCAGGACTTCACACCGATCCGCCGCGCGACGAATGAAACGAGCGCGGACGACATCAAGGAGGGAGCGGTGGACAGCATGACGTCTGGCCGCCATTCGAGCGCCTTCGTCAGCATCGGCAGCGCGGTCGTCAACGCGAACGAGGCATGGTGCAGCAGCCTCTTCGCACCCGTCGGCTTCCGCGGCACGTATATCGGGGCGCGCGTGATCTCGACACCATTGACGTTCCGAGCCCTGAAATAATGACTGTCGAAGCCGACCGGGATTCGCCAGGCGGGATAATAGGGCGGTGCAGTGATCACTCGGACCTCGTGCCCCTCGGCCACAAGGCTGTCACAGAGCTCCGTGTTGTATTTCGCGACGCCGATCAGATCGGGCGCATAGTTGATTCCGACCAACAGAATACGCATCAAGTACAATCCAACTTCAAAAACTGGAATCGAAAATTCACGTCTCGAAAAAAAGCGTTGATCTCGTCAGTCGTCGGAATTGCCTTCTAAATGACGACCGTAGCCTTTCAGAAAATCCTCATATGCCCCCGCCAGTCCGATCGGTAGCGGGGTAGTCGAACGCCAGCCCAGTCGGCGAATCCGCGAACTGTCGAGGAGCTTGCGGGGCGTGCCGTCCGGCTTGGACGTATCAAAAACCAACCTGCCCGCATAGCCCACGACCTTCGCTACCATGGCGGCAAAATCGGCGATAGAGACTTCGTCACCACTGCCGACGTTGACGGGCAGATCGTTCGAGTAGTTCTTCAAGAGGAAGACACACGCATCGGCGAAGTCGTCGACGTGGAGAAACTCACGAAGCGGATTGCCCGTGCCCCAGACGGATACGGTCGGGGTCCCTGCCAGCTTGGCCTCGTGGAAGCGTCGTATCAGCGCCGCCGGCACGTGGCTGTGCGCTGGATGATAATTGTCACCGCGGCCATAGAGGTTGGTCGGCATTACCGATATGAAATCGTCACCATGTTGCAGCCGGTGTGCCTGACAGATCTTGAGGCCGGCAATCTTGGCGATTGCGTACCATTCGTTGGTCGGCTCGAGCGGCCCTGTCAGCAATTCGCTTTCGGCGATCGGCTGCTTGGCGTGCTTGGGGTATATGCAGGACGAGCCGAGAAACAGCAGGCGCCCAACGCCGATTGCATGGCTTGCGCGGATCACGTTGAGTTCGACTGCGAGATTGTCGCAGAGAAAATCGACAGGGAAATTACTGTTGGCGGCAATGCCGCCGACCTTGGCGGCGGCATGGATCACGACGTCCGGACGGTTTGCCTCGAGCCATCGCAATGTCGGTTGCTCCTTCGCAAGGTCGAGTTCTCCGCGATCGGCATAAAGGAGGGTGCACTTCTCCGACGCGAGGCGGCGCATGATGGCCGAACCTACCATTCCGCGATGGCCGGCTACGAAGACCCGCCTTCCAGTCAGATCGTAGGAGAATCCCCCTGACATAAATTAACCCTTGCGTACTGAAATCCGAATGCTTCACGGCCGCCGCCAGGGCCTTTCAATGTTTGTGGTCTCCGGTGTTCGAAGCCGAGCCGGGCAACCGTTCCAATACTCCGTACCAATACGGCGGCCGGTTGTAACCGAACGAGTATATTAATGATGAAGATGCGAAGGGATCCTCAGGCGGGACAACGCAATGACGGCCTATTCTCCCAAATGCGGCCAATCTCCCAAATGCGGCCAAGTACGCGACAGTAAGAGCAGCACAACCTGTCTCAAAGATGGTGGATGAAGGTTCGAGAATACCAACAGCTCAAATTCAGCCGGCCCAAGGCCGCAATGCCGAGGATGCCGGTCCGACCAAATATGCAATAATTCTCCGCCCAAGTTAAGGTCCATTACGTCTCCCTCTTCAAGGGAAGTGCCGTTCCAACACCCGAAAATTTACGGGCAGAGCCACGAGGCTACGCGCTGTCGGGCGACCACGGAATCTTACGGGGTCGGAAAAGTCTCTTCCGCGTGCTCGGTAAAGTGCAGGAAATTCTCGTTCGAGCCACGCGGCGCACCGACTATCACATTCCTGAGTTTCCCCTGACGGGGTGGTACGACACGCATGCGGCGAGAGAGTAAGTCAGGACAGGTCCGGACTCGCGTGACCACTGGATCATCTCAACCCGAGAGATGAGAATCCGTCGACATCCAGCGTTCGCGTCGATTCGTGGATGAGCCGCTCGATCTGCGATTGAGATGTCTGCAACTGCGGACCCCGCTATCGAACGTGGAGAGGCAACTGCCCTGCTCGTGATGTTCGCGAAGAATTAACCTTGCTGAATTGCACCTGCCGGCGTCGGTCAAGAACCATCGGTGCCAATCCGTATAATTTTAGCGGTACTCGCAGGCGCAGCTTAATTACCAGAACAACTCGTATCCGGCCATTAAAGTCAGGAGAACCGGCGATGCCATAGCAATTTCCCAGCTGAGGAGAGCGCTATGTCGATCGATCCGAAAAATCTCGCTGGAACGGCCACACTCACGTTTTCAGACGATTTCAACTCGCTCAGCCTGTGGAATGGCACGAGCGGCACCTGGGATTCGACCTATTGGTGGGCGGCCGCCAACGGAATCAACATTAGTGGCAACCAGGAGGTCAACTGGTACATCAACAGCAATTATGCGCCCACGAGTTCGGTGACGCCATGGACCGTGAACAACGGCATCCTCGATCTTCATGCGGGCCCCGCAGCTGCCGCGATCCAGCCCTACATCGACAATGCCCAGTACACGTCGGGCATGATCACAACCTATCACTCCTTCTCGCAGCTCTACGGCTACTTCGAGATGAGGGCAGAGCTGCCGGCCGGCCAGGGGCTCTGGCCCGCATTCTGGCTGCTGCCTGCGAATAACGCACTATTCGGGACCGTGCCCGCTCAAGAGCTGGACATCATGGAGACGCTCGGCAACAACCCGACCATCGACTACATGACATCGCACAGTTCTGCGACCGGCAGCATGGAGCTCCAGCAGAGCGGAGTCTACCTCCCAACGATGACGTCTGGATTCCATACCTACGGCATGGATTGGGAGGCCGATACGATTACCTGGTACGTCGACGGAGTGAGGACCTTCCAGATTGCCACTCCAGACGACATGCACACGCCGATGTATATGATCGCCGACCTGGCGCTGTACGGGCCGGCCATCACCGACCCCAGTTCCCCGGTGGGTGGCGACATGCTCATCGACTACATCCGCGCCTACTCCGCCAAGCCGCCCGTCGTTCAAATCAACTCGTTCTCGCCCGACAGCAACATCACCGGCGACGGCATCACCAACGCGAAGCAGATTACGCTGACGGGTTCGGCTGCTGTCGGCACGACAGTCCAGATATTCGACGGCTCGACCAAACTTGGCACGGCGGTGACAGACAGCACCGGAAAATGGTCGTTCGTCACGGCAAATCTGACCGACGGGGTTCATCCTTTCACAGCGAAGACGGCGGATCAGAGCGGTAACGTCACGTCGTCGACCGCACTCACGGTGACGGTCGACACGACCGCGCCCGCGACCCCGAGCATTGCTTCATTCACGCCAGACAGCGGAACAATCGGCGACGGCATCACCAACCAGAACCACGTCACGCTGAACGGCACCGCAGAGGCCAGCAGCACGGTCCAGATCTTCGACGGAACGACGCAGATCGGCACGGTGGTTGCCGACAAGACCGGCAGCTGGTCTTTCGCGACAGCAACATTGAGCGACGGCAACCACGCGTTCACGGCCAAGGCGATGGACGTTGCCGGCAACGTGAGCTCTGCCTCTACTTCGCTTACCGTGACGATCGACACGACCGCTCCTGCCCAGCCTGTCGTTGCGTCGTTTGCGCTGGCTCAATCCGCCATTGCCGGTACTGCCGAAGCCGGTGCGACTATCGCACTCTACGACGGCACCACCCTGATCGGCTCCGGAAAGGCCAAGAGCGATGGCACCTGGAGCATCAACGTCGGATCGCTTTCCTCAGGCTCCCACTCGTTCTCGGTGACTGCGACCGACGCAGCCGCCAATACGAGTGTGCAATCCAATGTTCTCCAGACCAAGGTCATCGAAAGCGCGGGAAGCACGACCCTGGAGCAGGTCGGAACCAGCCTCCACTTTGTCACAGGCAGCACCGACGTCGTATTCAAACTGGCGGGTGCCGCGCTGAGCACGGATCAGTTCCCTAGCTACAATTTCATCGGCGCCGAGAAGACAGCGACCGGCTACGACGTCGCCTGGAAGGATGCCGGCACTGGCCTTTATTCGGTCGTGGCCGCCGATGCGAACGGCAACTTCCTGTCGACCATCGCCGGCTCGGTCTCCGGCCCAAGCGATGCGCTTAGATCGCTGGAGTCGACGATGCATCAGGATCTGAACGGCGACGGCACGATCGGCCTGCCCGTCAAGATCATCGAGACGGCGGGCAGCACGATCCTGGAGCAGGTCGGAAACGGCCTCCACTTTGTCACAGGCAGCACCGATGTCGTGTTCAAACTGGCGGGCGCCGCGGTCAGCACGGATCAATTCCCCAGCTACAATTTCATCGGTGCCGAGAAGACGGCGATCGGCTACGACGTCGCCTGGAAGGATACCGGCACCGGCCTGTATACGGTCGCGGCCACCGATGCGAACGGCAACTTCCTGTCGACCATCGCCGGTTCGGTCTCCGGCTCAAACACGTCGCTGCTCTCGCTGGAGTCGACGATGCATCAGGATCTCAACGGTGACGGTACGATCGGCACGAAGGCCGGCACCGTCGCGACCAGCGTTAGCCTGCAGCTTACGATCGATGCTGGAGGCAGCCTCGAGCTCGCCGGCGCCGCGACGGGCGCGATCACATTCGGCAAAAACACGGGCATGCTGATCCTGGATCAGTCCAGCAAGTTCACCGGAAATATCCTGGGTCTTTCGGGCAATGGCGACCCGACCGCCTCGGATATCCTCGACCTGAGGGATATCGCGTACGGGGCCGGCACCCGGGTTTCGTACATCGGAAATACCTCGGGCGGCGTGCTGACGGTCACCGACGCGCAAAACCACACTGCGCATCTGAATCTGACGGGCGACTACACGCGAATGACATTCGCCCTGTCCAGTGACGGACACGGCGGCACATTCGTCATCGACCCCCCCGCGACGAACGTTGCTCCGCTGACACTGTCGATGCCGAATCAAGCCGCCACGGTGAGCCAGGTCGGCGACGGATTTGTTTTTCATCCGTCCGCGGCCGCCGTCAGCGCAAGCACGTATGATGGCCACGCCCCGCTGCCGTTCAACGAGGCGCAGCTTGATTGGTACACGAACTCCATTGCGCAGGATGTGCATCTCGACATTCAGGCCCTCGCGGATGCTATGGGCTACACCCACACCCACGACAGCTTCATGCTGCATGTGTAGAGGGAGCAGACGCGCGTCTTCCTGAGGGGAAGGGGGCGGAGACAGTGAAGCCTGCCGGCCCCGTCGTGACGGAATTCGCGACCGATCTGGAAAGCGCGAACGCGTCCGACCGCCCTGTGCCGCGCAAATCTTGCCGAGAGGTAACCGGTCTGCCAGTATCGCGTGCGATCACCTGGAGCCTGAGAGATGCCGACACGCAGGGAGATTTTAGGCTCTGCTTTATCTGCGCTGCTTTACAGCCAGGCCCGTGCTGCCGAGCAGACCCCGGCGCCGCTTGCAGATCTCAACTTTCTCGATCGAACGGCATCGGACCAGCACGCGCGCGTCCTTCGTGGCAATCTGCGCTACGTGGACCACGAGGTGTTCGGCGATCCGGCCGGCGTCATGATCGAGGAAGCGGCTCTGAACGGCGTTGAGGATGCCGGCTTTGCGGCAGAAGCCGCGCTTCCGTCGGGATGGCAGGTTACGCCGATGACCGGCAAGGTCGTCACCTTCAGCAAGGTCAACGCAACGTCCGGCCGCCTGCAACTGCGCGGAGACGCAGCCGGCCAATTCTACGTTCTCATGGCTACCAACCGGCACTTCGCGGTCAAGCGCGGAGAACTGCTGACCGGATCCCTCGCCTTGCGGTTGGCAAATCGCGACGCGGGCGGGCTGACCAAGGTAGAGCTCTGCATCCTGCAAATGAAGTCGGACGGATCGGCCATCCTGCCGGTCGCTGTCCCCATTCAACTAATGCAGACCGACAAGCCGTGGTGGGAGCAAGTTCGGTCGGTGGCCCCCGAGGACGGTTTTGCGAGCCTCGCCCTGAGAGTGACGACGCAGGCGCGGTTCGACGCCACATTCGAGCTCCATTCACCCCAGCTGGAGCAGCGTGCCTGGCGGTCGACGTTTTGCGCCACATCGCGCAAGGCCGACGACGTCATGCTGACCGACGCTGAGGGCTATCTCTCGCACGCCGAACGGTCGGTCCTCATTACGGCCGATGCGCCGAGATTTGCGGCGTCGGGCTCGCTATGGTGCGAGTACGCCGATCCCGACAACTATGTCGAGATCCGGCAACGCGAGAGGGTTCTCTATGTGACTGTCGTGAGCAAGGGGACCTCGAGCGAGGTTCGGCTCGGTGTCGTGCCGCCGTTGATGCGGTTCACCGTTTGCTTGGTTCAAGGCACCGGCGGACTCGCGGCATCGCTCAATGGAAAGACTCTCAAGACAATCGATTGCGAAATGCCCGCGAGATTGAAACTCGCCCGACTGGGCAGCGGCCCAAGCGGCAGCTGGAATTCGACAATCGCGAGACTGACTTTATTTGCCGCGAAGGTTTCAAACGGTGCCTCGTTGAGCCGCCCACCCAAAGCCTTCTTCGACGACTTCGATCGTCCGGACTCCCCGAATCTCGGCGCCTCGCCGACAGGACAGGTCATCCGCAGGATTGGCACGGTCGGCAGTATGATATCGAAGGGGAAATGGGTTGTGACGGACGGGGGAGTGGGACTGGCGCATGCCGCGTATGGGATCGTCCGGTTGGACCGTCCGCCACGGTATCTTGGGGCGGTTCTCGATTGGACGACGGGATCACCGGGTGGAGCAGCAGCAATGCTCGCCGCGACCGACGATGATCCCGGGAGATCCATCGATGCGCTCCATGCCGTCGTCACGGATCAAAAGGAGATCTTCCAGACCATGATTGCGACGAAGGTCGAGACGGCCTTGGCCGAGTTCGTCTATCCAGTTCCGATGGAGCGCGACGGCAGAACACCATACGGAGTCGCCTGCCTGACCAACTTCGCGGAAAAGGCAGTTGTCTACGTCGGTCCCCAAGGGGATCTGGCGCGTCACGTCCATCACACCTATACTGAAAGAGCCGGTCCGTTTGCTATTTTCGAACACTTTTGGCAGCTAACGCAATGCCGCCCGGAATTTCTCGCCGTCGCGGCGGCGTGAGACCGTTCCCGGTCATTGCGATGATCCGGAAAATTGGAAGGAGCGTTTCATGAGATACAGAACAGCCGTGCTAACCCTGTTGTTGCTATCCGGAGAGGGAGCAATGGCGCAGGGCGTATCGCAAACCCCGACTCAGACCGTTACACAGCAACGCCAGAGCGGATCGGCGGTCTCGGGGGGACCGAATTCGGCGGTCAGAACCAACCAAGGCGTCAGCACCGGATTTGGCAGCCCGTTCACAAGTCCATTCGGAAGCTCCAATAGCTCCCAATCGAAGGGCGGCTACGCCGGATCCGGCTCTAGCCGGTGATTGCTTCACCAAGGTGAGGTTCGCAAAATCTGCCACCTGTCCGCCCTCGCGCCGTAGCGATGCCTCCGCGTCCAGCGATCTAAATCCACGCCGGCGCGCCAAGCTTAGTTAGCTGCTGGTTAGGCCTTCGCGTGATCGTTGCAAATCAGCAACTACCGTGATCCAAAAATCTGCTCCAACGCAGATTCACTTAGAGATTGCGCCGAGCCCATGATAGTTCCGACAGCATGGGGACTAATTTTAAAATCAAATTTTTTGCTGGCATTGCCCTCTGCGCCACGATTGCTCTGGCCGGATGCAGCTATTTGCCGACGTCGGGGCCGTCCGGCCAAGCTGTAAAAAACGAGACGCCGGTCGATGAAAACAGCCTTCCGTACGCGCTGGTCCGCGTCAATTCAGACGTGGTGTCCGTGCTGGCGCGCAATACTGGCAGGCTGACTGTTACCTATCCTGATCGTCAGCCCCCCCGCGAAATCAGATTTGGCGTGGGCGACGTCGTCAGCGTGACCATCTTCGAGGCCGCCGCAGGCGGCCTGTTTATCCCGGTTGAAGCCGGTGTTCGGCCCGGCAACTTCATCGCCCTGCCTAATCAGACGGTGGACCACAACGGCAATATTTCGGTTCCTTATGCCGGCGCTGTCCGCGCGCAGGGGCGGACGCCTTCCGAAGTCCAGCAGGCGATCGCGGATTCGCTGAAGAATCGCGCGATCGAGCCCCAGGCTGTCGTCGCCCTCATTGATCAGCGGACGTCGCTCATCAGTGTTCTCGGCGAAGTGAACAATCCGGTTCGCTATCCAGCAAACGCTGCCGGCGAGCACCTGCTTGATGCGATCACGCGCGCCGGCGGCCCCAAGGGACAAGGCTTCGACACTTGGGTCATGCTCGAGCGCAACGGCAAGCAGGCTACCGTGCCATTTGGGGCGCTGGTGTATGAGCCGTCGAACAATATCTGGGTTCATCCGAACGATACGGTTTACGTCTATCGTGAGCCGCAGACATTTGTGGCCTTTGGCGCAACCGGCCAGCAGGGTCAGTTCAATTTCGACGCCTGGCGAATTTCGGTGGCCGAGGCCGTGGGCAAGGCAGGCGGCCTGAACGATACGCTGGCTGATCCCGGAGCGATCTTCCTCTATCGCGGTGAGCGGCGCGAAGTTGCCGCGATGCTGGGTGTCGACGTGAGCCGTTTCACGACGCCGATCGTCCCGATCGTGTACAATTTCAATATGCGCGACCCGTCGACGTACTTCCTGGCGACGAAGGTGCTGATCCGGAACAAGGATGTTCTGTACACGTCGAATGCTCCAGCGGTGGAATCGGCGAAGCTGATGACGTACATCAGGCTGGTCACCGCAACGGTCAACGATCCGATAGTTGCAGCCTATAATGGTGCGGCGCTTCGGAATCTGGTCGTAACGACACCCTGATCCGCATGCGGAGCGACCGGCGATACATCGTCGTCTTGCAGACGGCGGTGGTCGCCCTGAAACCGCGGCAGACCTCGGATGTGTTTGCTGCGCTGCTGTTCGCGGCCGTGGCCGTTTTGCCTTTCCCGTTTGCATCAGTGTCCTCCGTCGCCATTTCGCTTTGGTGCGGCTTGGTGGGCATAGCGGTGGTCGGGCTTGCCCTGCGACCGCCGGCGATTGCTTCACCGCTTTTTCTTGCAGCCATCATTGCCGTCGGCGTCGCGAGCTATGCGACCATCCTCTACCTTCAGGTCGTGGCTCGAGCGCCGTCCGATCCCCTGGTCCATCCGATCTGGGCCCTGGCCAGCGAGATTCTGGGAATGCCCCTGGAGGCGAGCGCGTCGATCGCCAGGGTGCAGCCTTATCTCGCGATCGGCACGCCGCTTCTGAACCTGCTGCTGTTCACCGGGGGCTACATATGCGGCGCCGACGAGACACTCTCGCGCCGCCTGTTCCGCACGATCGCTTGGGCGGGCGGCCTCTATGCCGTTTACGCGATTTGTTCCTACGCGCTCGAACCCAACCTGGTGCTGTGGCAAGAGAAGATCGCCTATGCCGGCAATCTCACCGGGACGTTCACGAACCGCAATGCGGCGGCGGTCTATTTCGGGTCGATCGCCATTGTCTGGTTGCTGCTCACGTTCCGGCGCCTCAATCTGCGCAGGAAACGCCGTTCCGGCAAACGCCGCCGCCCGTCGCCGACCCTCGTCAATTGGCGTGTCCTTGCGCTGCCGGGCAGCTTTTTTTGCATTTGCTTGCTGGCACTGGTCCTGACTGGCTCTCGTGCGGGTGTGGCGTGCAGCTTCGCCGGCCTGCTCGTGGCCTTTGGGCTGAATTTCAGATCGGAAATGTCGCCCAGGCTTCGCAAATGGCTGGCCTTTGGCGGTGCCGTCGTCGTCATCCTGGCGATCTACCAGATCTTCGACAGCGGGTTGGGCGAACGACTGGAAACGGAAGGCACAACCGGTGGTGGACGCGCCAGCGTCGTGGCCTCGGTCCTGCGCATGATTTCGGATTTTCCGTGGCTCGGGAGCGGTTTGGGCTCATTTCGCTGGAGCTTCGCCGCCTATCGGAGCAGCCAGATTTCAGGCTGGGGCGTGTGGGATCGGGCCCATAACGTCCCCCTTGAGATTGCGGCAGAAGGCGGCCTGGTCCTGGCGGGCATCGTCGTGCTGGCTTGGATCGGCGCAATGGCGATCCTGCTGCGTGCCTGCCTGGACCCTAAACGCTCCCGTACCCTGCCGCGCGCCGCCCTGGCCGTCTCAACGGTCGCCGTGTTACACTCCCTGATTGATTTTTCCCTGCAGATCCCTGCTTACGCCGGTACCGTGATTGTTCTGCTCGGTGCGGCTCTCGCGCAAACGCAGAGGCCAGTGGCAGAGGATGAGCCGGTTAACTTTGAAGTGAACCAAACTCCGGAAAGCCTCGACTGACGTTGATGTCGCGGCGCTATGCGGTTAAGATATCGTTATATTTTCGGAAAGGTTCATGGTATGTTCCAAATCGCTTTTAAGCAACAAATCACTGGCGTTGCAGCATTGGCAATTCTCGCAATGTGCGTAACCGCTCAGGTCCCGACACCAGCGTCGGCCCAGCGTTCGTCGCAAGCCACTACTCAATTCCTGAGCAACCCGGCTGAGCTTCTCGCCAAGAATCCCACCGGCGGCGCCGAGCTCGTCAGTGCCATTCGCGAACTGGTCTCGGGTGACGCAGCCACACTTCAGCCGATCATCAATTTGATCGCGAATGCCAACAAGGACCAGAAGGCGGCAATCGGCGCCGGCCTGGCGCAGGCTGCCAAGGTCATCGTCCGAACCAACCCCGGTCTTGCCACAGAAATCCAACAGGCGATTCTCAACACCAAGGATCAGGACGTCGTTCTGGCCTTCGCAGCCGGCGCAGGCGACCGACCGATCGGAGCCGCAGGCGGCGGCGGTGGTGGCGGTGGTGCTGGCGGAGGTCAGACCAATCCGCTCCAGTTCGGCGCGGGCGGCGGCGGCGGTGCGCAGCCGATCGGCGGAAGCGGCACCAACACGCCGCTGTTCAGTTACACGTCGAGCGTTAGCGGCTTGGGCAATACGTTCGCGAACTCCGGCACCGTTTCGAGTTCAGTAAGTCCGTGAGAGCAATGCCGGGGAAATCCGGCATTGGCTACGTTGCCGGCTCAGGCCGGAATGAGCGACTGCTTGCGAAACAGGCGGCCGTCTTGGCTTGCCGCATCACAATGATCCCAAAATGCTCCAGCTTCTGAAGCCCGAGGAACGCGAGATCGAACGCGCGGACTACGTGTCGCCCGATCAGATGTTCGCGGCTGCCCTCGGTTTCGCTCGCCGCCAGTATCCGATCTTTCTGGTCACGATGCTGATCACCCTCGCTTTGGGGGCCGCTTATCTCGTGGTGGTCCGATCGACCTATACCGCGCAGGCGACGATTATCATCGACACGCGAAAGCTTCAGCCCTACACGTCCCAGAACTCCCTCTTTACCGAAGTCCCTGTGGACTCGCCTGCCGTGGACAGTCAGCTCGAGCTGATCAAGTCCGACAACATTGCGCGATCGGTGATCCGCGACCTGCATCTGGCGCAAGAGCCCGAATTCTCCCGTTATGGCGGAGGCTTCGTCGGCAATCTCCTCTACTATTTCTACCAGCTCTTCGAACCCGGCGATGAGTCCCAGGACGAGATCGAGCGACGCGCCCTGCGCGAGTTCTCGAACAATCTCTCAGCGAAGCGCGTAGGCGTTACCTACGTGATCGAGATAGCGTATCGCTCTGCCCTGCCGGGGCGGGCTGCCCAGGTGGCCAATGCCGTCGCCGAGGCCTACATCAACGATCAGCTCGACGCCAAGTATCAGTCGGCCCGCCGTGCGGGCGACTGGCTTTCCAGCCGTATCCAGGAGCTGAAGCAGCAGGCGATCTCCGCCGATCGCTCGATCGTCGACTTCAAAAGCAAGAACAACATCGTCGATGCCGGCGGACGGTCGATTTCTGAACAGCAGGTCGCAGAGATCAACAGCCAGCTACTCGCAGCACGGACGGTCACCGCGGACGCGCGTGCACGCCTCGATCGCATCGAGCAGGTCATGAAATCGGACGTTCGCGACGCAACGGTAACGGACACTCTGCGAAGCGACGTCGTGAGCAAACTGAGGACGCAATACCTCGATATCGCCAACCGGGAAGCCGACCTGTCAGCCCGCTATGGGGTGAACCATCTGGCGGCAGTCAACCTGCGTAACCAGATGCGCGAGATCGCCAAGTCGATTACCGCCGAGCTCGGTCGCCTCGCCGAGACCTACAAGAGCGACTACGAGATCGCCAAGCAGCGCGAGGATGAAGCACAACGCGCGCTCGATGCCGCGGTCGCCCGCTCTCAAATCGGTGGCCAGGCCCAGGTCCAGCTGAAGGAGCTTGAGAGCAACTCCCAGACCTACCGCTCGATGTACGAGACCTTCCTGCAGCGCTATACTGAATCCATTCAGCAGCAATCGTTCCCGATCACGGAGGCCCGCATCATATCGAGCGCGGGCAGGCCGTCCAAGCGCAGCAGTCCCAAGACCATTCTCGTTCTCTCTATGGCGTGCGCCGGCGGCCTGATGCTGGGCTTCGGCATCGGCCTTATGAGGGACCTGTCCGATCGCGTGGTACGCACCAGCGATCAGGTCGAGCGGTTGCTGGGAGCTGATTGCCTCGCAACCCTTCCGGTTCTTCCGGCGCCCGCTCTCCAGCCCAACGACACCCCTCCGTCACCGCATGAGATGCAAGCCGACGCTGGAGCTTTCTGGGCCGTCGTAAGCTCGCCGTTCTCCAGATACGCCGAAGGCATCCGATCGATAAAGTCCGCGATAGACCTCAATAGTCGACTACGCAGCGGCCGCGTCGTGGGCCTCTCCTCGGCGCTCCCCGGCGAGGGCAAATCAACCACTGCCGCGGGCCTTGCGCTGCTCAGCGCGCAGTCCGGGCACAAGGTCATCCTGATCGACGCGGATCTTCGCAATCCGTCGCTCACGAAGCTGATGGCGCCAAACGCCGCCGCCGGCCTCGTCGAGGTTGTCCTGGGGCAACGCAAGTTCGAAGACGTCGTTCTTCGGGAGAGTACAACCGGCCTGGATTTCCTGCCCGCGGTGATCCATACGCCGATCGCACACACCAGCGAGATCCTCGCATCCGAAGGCATGCGAGCGCTCATCGAGCGCTTCAGCAGCATGTATGACTACATCATCATCGACCTCTCTCCGCTGGCGCCGGTGATCGATGTCCGCGCCACCGGACATTTCATTCCCACCTATCTCCTGGTGCTCGAATGGGGCAAGACCAATATCGATGTCCTCGAGCGGGCATTGGCGAACGCCCGGCCGGTTCGTGAAAATCTGCTTGGCGTGGTCATGAACAAGGCCGACACGAATCTTTTGAAGCGATACGAGGGATACGGGACGAGCTACTACTACGATCCCAAGTACTCACAGCCGAGCTAGATCGTTGAGGAGCGGCGATCTCACCGGTGCAGCCGCGACTGGCATCACGTGTCTGCTTGCGGCCGTCTTGGGACTGGGCGGGGTGGCTTGGTCAGCCATCACGTTGCCGACCTTTTGGCGACAACTGCCACTGGAGCAATTCGCGAACCGCATTGTTCGCGGGGAGACCTTCCCGGTCGACCGGCTGGAAGAGAAACTCCGGCTTTATCGCGAGGCTGGTAGCCCGGTCCGCTGCAATGCCACCGCGGCCCACGATACGGCTGTCGTAGATCTGGCGATTGTCCGGGGGCAGTTCGACGCATCATCGGAAACGGACGCCCGCCTCGAGCGCAGCAGAAACATCGTCGTGGAAGCGCTGTCATGCTTGCCCTCCGATCCGTATCTATGGTTTTCGCTGTTTCAGATCGAAAGCCTTCGCGTGGGATTCCGACAGGAATACCTTCGCTACCTCGACATGTCGTACCAGGTCGGTCCTAACGAGGGCTGGCTCGCGATTCCCAGAAACCGCGCAGCCTTCGCCATCTTTCCTGCCCTTTCAGAGGCACTTCAATCCAAGGTGATAGACGAGTTCTGCTTGCTTCTGCGAAGCGAGTTGTATGCGGAGGCGATCGAGATATTCCTTGGCGCGGCCCGACCTCACCAAGCCGAACTGGTGAGTCGGATGGGCGGGGTCCCAATCAGGAACCGGCAGCTGTTTGCAGTCCAACTCGCGCGCAAGGGTATCGACGCTCATATTCCGGGGACGTCTGTGGTCGTTCGCTGAAACGCGCAAAGCGACGTGACGTTCGCCCCGTCCGATCAGCACATCCCGGGAGAGCTACTTGCAGGATGGCGATCATCAAAAATCGTAGTGGACGCTTCCTGCCCCGCCAGTTGCAATCACGTGAACGCTGCCCTGAGCACGGAGTGGCCCCGAACAAATCTGATCATGATAGCAACACCCACACACATCACAGCATCCATGGCGAGCAGAACGCCCTCCTGGCCCCAGATCTTGAAGAAAACGCAAGCAATCGGCACATAGATTAACGACTGCCATACCTGCAGCCTCGCTGCTTCCCTGATATTGGACGTACCGATCAGCAAGGCGGAGAAGAAGAACTGCAAGGCGCTCAGAACGATGAGCAGCGATGCGCCCGTCAAGAACAGATGATCAAGTTCGATCGTCGTACGCAGCCAGATTGACAGCGCAAAATTACCGAACAGCCAGAAGCCCGTTCCTGCCAGGCAAGATCCTGCCAGCAGCATGATCCCACTGAGGCGCACGATCCGCGTGGCCGACAAATCGTCCCGCATCTTGAGCTTTGTCGCGACGATATTTGACAAGGGATACGTAAAGGCGATGACGAGCCCTCCATAGGACTGCATCAACCGCATAAATATTCCGAGTTCGATGACAGCGTCTGGGCCCGCCATGAAACCGAAGAGCCCGGTTGCAAGTTGATATAAAATTCCTATCCCGAGGCTAATGATGGTGAAGTCGAGCGAGCTCAACAGTAGGCGCCGGGCGATCCGGGGCTTCCACCTCCAGTCGCTTGAAAACAGATTCCGGTTCCGGCGAACGACGTCCAGCGCATGGAAGACTGAACCCGGTAAAAAACCGAGACTGAGAAGGACAGCGGCGAAGACGATCGACGGATGGGTTGGAAATACAAACAGCAGCAACACGAACGACAGTACATAACTCGCCAGCTGGAACAGATAGAGTCGATGCAACTGATGGTGCCCTGCATCTATTCCCTCAAAGATCGAGAGGAAGAACCACAGGGCCAAGCCGAAAAACACGACCAGAATCGTTGCAATAAACTCGCCGTAGTTTGCGAGAATCACCTCATTCAGCGGCACCAGCCACATGAAAATCATCAGGGCAACTGCTGCAATTCCAAATAACATGAGATTGAGACCTGCTGCGAGCACCGCAGCAAGCGACACGGTTTCGGTCTTGAAGGCACTTGCGCTCCGGCGAGTTCGAGCGACGACATTTGCGATCACTCGCCCCATGCCGACATTGGCAAACCCGATCCACGAACTGATGCTTAAAATAACAAGGAGCAGACCGAACCGCGATGGTCCCAGCCTGTCGAGGACCATCGGAGTGCCCACCAGATTCAACAGAATTGCGAGCAACCTCGCGAGCCACCCCGCAAGCGTCGATAACAATATCGGCTTCATATCGACCAGCGCATGCGTTGCAGCCCAAGTTTGCAAATCAATAGATGATTGCGTCTGTGCGCGAGAAAAACTTTGCTGTTTCTGGTACCTTGCGAACATGAACCGCGGGATTTCCCGCAATGAGCGAGTAAGATTCCGGCTTTAGATGACTCACAACCGAGCCGGCGCTGACCAAACAGCAGTTGGGAATCTTGACGCCCTTCGTAATAAGACAGCCTGATCCAACCATCGTATAGTCGCCGACGATAATTGGTGAGCAAGTCTGCCTACACGACAGCGGCTCGATGCCGTGCGTGACCAATTGCGAGCGAACTCCTGCAAGTCCGCTGTACATGCCGAATTCGATTCGATCGGAGCAATCGATATAGTGCTGGTGTGCGATCAGGCTCGCACGCTTCATCAGCAGCTCCGATCGCCGCCCTGGGTTCTTCTTGAAGAATGGAGAGTTCAACTTTCGGGAAAGCCCGGTGATCCAGTTGAAATTCCCAATCATCGCTCCATCATGCATTTCGAGGCTGTCAAGACGTCCGACGTAGTTGAAATGACCGACGGAGGCTCCCTTCGCTAAGGAAGCCTCATCAGCAAGGACAATCGAAAGGCCAATGCGAGAGTTCGCATCAATCGAAAAACCGAAGAGATTATTCAAGGCCCAGCGCCGAAGTGACCAAGGTACGAAGAATAACAAAACTTGAATGCCCGCCTTCAACATTTCAATGCGCTCCTAAAACTATGGAAACGGCCACGGCCGGTGACGGCGATATTAGGTTTTGACGAACGGACATCACTCAGTAACCGGAAATCGAATTCAGGGCACCGGCATCCCATACGGCGAGTATTCGCCCGCCCGAAACCCCATCGTCCCTCAGCTCGAACTTCGGAGCAGGAAGTTCGAATGGAGACCGCATCAGGTTGATTCTCCGGAAGTCTCCGTCCCGAATATCGGAATTGAACCACACGGAACTGTCGCTCGTCAGCAGGACGTACTTGAAGCCGGCGGTCTTTATGTTGTTAAGGAGCGCAAGAGCATTTTTGAACGAGAGGTGGAAAAGCACTTCACGGCATATCACGACGTCGCCCCAGCGTTCGAGGGGTTGCTTCGTTGCATCCATGCAGGCAAAGCGCCTCCTGGAATTTGCGTGGATCTCGTTATGAGAAGCGGTCAACGACGGGACAATGTCGATACCGAGGTAATCGAACTCGCCGGCAACTCGAGACATCCAGTTAAAGTCGCCACAGCCTATATCGACAAGCCCAGTGCATCCGACATCTCGCAGGAACTGTGAGAGCTGACGGGTCAATGTGTCGGTAGCCATCGGCGAAGAACCGAGGCCCGAGAGACTCACCTGCTCCGCATTTTCGATCCAGGTTCCGTTTACGTAGATGTCTGAAAATACCTCATCCAGCTGAGCCTTGCGCATGTGGCTCGTATCACGACCACGCACGCGCCTCGCAATATTGATGATTTCGTCCGCACCAAGGCGGAACAATACGTGGCGAACAATTTCCTTGCAGGACTGCAAATGATCTAGCGGCATATGAAGGGATCCGACATTGAACTGCGCTGATGATCAAGAGACATCGGCCGCAGGCTGTAGTGATGGCTGCCCTTGCGGCAACCTCGCATGACGCAGTGGAGTCGACGCGTACCGCCGTCTTGCCGAAGGCGTGTACGCCAGAAAGAGCATGAAGAAGAAAGAACCTATAAAACCGATATTGAAATTGTCCGGCTCAAACCACTGGATCAGCAGCGTGGACAGGACCGCCAGCCCGCAGAGCAACGTCCTGCGATCACTGTGCTTCGAGCCGATCCAGACCAGATAGAGCCCGCGGCCGGCGACAACGAGCAGTAAGAGGCCACCGAGCAGCAGGCCGAAGTCCATGAAGTAAGATAAGATGCCGCTATGGACCGCGTGCAGATTGTATCGGCTGGAACGGAAGCCGTATCCGAAGAACACATACTGGTCGATCGTCTCGAAGAACGTGTTCCACGATTCGGTGCGACCGGTGAATCCCGAAAGAATTCCTCGATTGGGATCGAATAGCGCCAGATCGTTCGTGACCTTGTCAATCAGCCGGTCGGTGTCGGTAAAGAAGGGCAAGATCACAAGCGCGACCGGGAGCGTCATCATGAAGGCTGCGAACATGCGAACGTTCATGATTTGCTGCGCGCGACTGAAGAGCGCTCGGTAGTTCGCAAAGGCGAGATACCCAAGGTAAAATAAGAGCGTGCCTATCATGATGGTTCGCGCACTGACTACGTAAGTTGCGCCGAAGCAAATCACAAATACAGGTAAGCTCACACGCTTGACCACCAAAGAGTGGAGCACCAACGCAATATAGGCGTATCTGGCATAGTGATTAGGGTGGATCAGACCGACCCATCGATACTCGTGAAATCCCTGAACAATCGCGGCGGCGCTGAGGGATGCGGCCAGCGCCAGAAATCCCATCGCGAGCGCGTCGTCCACGCTCTGCGCAGGCGCCCGCCAAAAGCAGAGACAAAGCAGGAATGCTCCCAGCGTGACGACGTACTGGACAATTTGCCCTGACGACTCGATGAATTCGGCTGCAGCGACCGACGCGAGAACGATCAGGCCGGAGTAGATCAGGAGGAAGATCAGAATCGGCTGCGATCGGCGGATTGCCGCGTACGCACCGTGACGGGCGAATACCAACAAGCCCAGCAAGAGCGCGGGTACCGCGATGAATAGGCTGAACCCTCCAACATCAGCCTGAGTGGTAAGGCCGTTGCGCAAATCCATCAGCTGGGCCGGCGTCGCCTTGATGCCGGGATAGCAGATTGCAATCACATAGAAAGCGAAGCCGAGCCCTGCCGCGTTGAATGCGCCCCCCTTTGCGAGGTTGCGCAGAATCGCGAGATTCTCTGTGACGAAGACCGGTAGTCTCATCGCGGGCCGGCCCCAGCGGGGGCAGTCTTGAGGAAAAGAAAATCCGCCTGCACCGGGCCATGCTGCGGATCAACATACTGATTATATACCCCTCCCAGCCGAAATCCATGTGCCTCCGTCCAGCGCGAGATATCGCCGAACAGCGGTTGGCCCTCATAGAGATGGATAAACGAGCACTCGATGTACAGAGCTTCGAATTGGTTAATGAGATCGGCAGATCCCTCCAGGACGTCCAACTCACCGCCCTGAACGTCCACCTTCAGGAGCGCCGGCCCCCGGATGGCTCCCGCTTCCAGACAGTCCGACAGCCGGCGAACGGCTACCTCATCCATTCGCGCGGTCTGTTCCCCGAATATTTCGCGTTGGGCGGATCCCGGTTTCAGGAGCGAAG
Organism: Bradyrhizobium sp. USDA3010; assembly: GCF_056429065.1. Classification (NCBI taxonomy): domain Bacteria; kingdom Pseudomonadati; phylum Pseudomonadota; class Alphaproteobacteria; order Hyphomicrobiales; family Nitrobacteraceae; genus Bradyrhizobium; species Bradyrhizobium sp. USDA3010. The sequence continues at coordinate 139,490 of NZ_JBWJZD010000001.1, read as the reverse complement.
AAGAATCGTCCTTGCTCGTGACGTAGATCTTGGCCGATCCGGAGGTCGGCCCGATGGCGCAGGGGAAGAGCCGGACCCTGTCATCCCTGCCGAGAGCCTCGGTGAAACGGGCGGCCGGCTCCGGCAGAGGCTCGAAGGAGTAGACCTGCGCCTGCGGAAACAGCCGCCGCGCCATCACTGCGAATTGCCCCCTGTTCGCGCCGACATCCACGACTGTCTGAAAGGAAAGGCGCGACAGAGCCTCCCTGTGCTCGATGGCGGGAGCTATCCGCATGCTCAATAGCCGCCACAGCGACGGACGAAGCGCGCAAAACACACCCTTCTGGATGGTGATCAATTGCATTTTTCGGAATTCCTCTTCCTCAAGCACACGACCCGGAACTCAACCGTACGCCTGTCGATATCGCTCGGACGTTGCCTGGCCGTCGAAGGTTGCCCGGCTGTAGCGAAGGGCCCCCTCGCTCAGCGCGGTCCACTCCTTCGGTCCCATCGCGTGAATCGCCTCGAGTTTCTCGACGAAGGATTCCGGTTCTGAAAGCGCCAGTGCCCAGCCCGCGTTGCTCGCCGCGACGTCTGTCCAGGGGCTCCTGTCGCTGATCAGCACCGGTAGCCCGAGCGTCAATGCCTCCACGATCGAATGACCGAAATTCTCCCCCAGCGTCGGATGCAGGAGGACGTCATAATCCGCCAGCTGCGCGAACAGTTCGTCCTTGGGCAGGTTTCCCTTGAACGTCACGTCGCACTGTCCGGTCCCGGCTCGCGCCATCTCAACGCATTGTTGCGCATAAGAACTGTCATCAACCTCGCCGAAGATATCGAGCGAGGACGCGACGGTGAGGCGGCGTACCACGTCGAGCGCAAAGGTGACGTTCTTTTGGACCGTCACGCGGCCAACCATCGCCATTCTGAGCTGTCCCGGTGGCTTTTCTCGCTTGGTCGGTCGAGGCGCTCCGCTCTCTACGAATTGCGAAACCATCAGCACCTCCTGGGAGCGGAGGTGGTTGCGGCGGATATCGTGCTCTTCCGCGGGAGACCCCGCGAGGTGAACGACCCCGCGATAGAGGCCGGTCAAATCGGCCAGGCGGCAGAACAGCCGCTTCTTCAGGGCGGACGCGGACATGATCACATCCATGAAGATACCGTGCGGCGTGTGGAAGACGCGCTTGCCCCTCAGAAATCCCAGGCGCTTCAGGATGAGAGTTGGAATCGCGACCAGCGGATCGAAGGCGCACTGAATGTCGACGACGTCGAAGTCCTCCCTGACGCGGTCGAAGAGAATGCGCAGGCCGGTTAGCCCCGTTGGAATATACTCCACTGTGGCAGACCCCATCCGCTCGCGATGAACGGGCGTTTCGAACATGGCGGCGCCACTGGTGAAATCGTGGTTGAGGGTCACCAGATGGAAATCATAATCTTCCGACATGTTGTGCATCAGATTACGGATCGCCGTGGCGGGTCCGAGATGCGACAACGACGGAAAGAAAGAACGATAGACGATCAGAACGCGCTTCTTGGTCATTTGAACTCGGACAGCGTTGCAAAGCGATCCCCCGGCAGCTGCGCGCCGGCCCGATCCGGCGCACGCAATGGAATATGCTCGGTCAAGCCATGGCGATCGAGTTCGGACGAGACGAGCGCGAGGGTCTCGTCGAGTTGCGACGGCGCAATCCAGTTGCGCATGCGTTCGAGAAGCTGGAGGCTGCCCCGGTACACGACCGCACTGTTGTTCCGGACCTCGGCCGTGGGAATATCGCCGTCAAAGGCCGTGATGGACCCGGCACCCATGAACTTGTTTCCCTCGATCAGATTTCGTTCGGGCCGGAGAAGGTCCGAATGCTTGTAACCGGCGATTTCGGGATAGCGGCTCGTCCAAGGCTCCCTGTCGACGGGCAAGCTGTACAAATTCCGAACACTGAGCCCACCTGGAACTTGCATATGATCGTTTCGCCATACCTGCCACCACGATGCATATCCCAATGCGGCCCCCCAAATCGACGGCGAACTTAGAATGAAGAGGTTTGATAGTAACTTGTTATCCTTACCGCCGTTCATCAGTATCCCGTAAGGGATGCCCACGATGACGTTGTCGGTGACGAGATTCCCGCTCGAAAATTCATCAAGATAAATCCCCCGGGCGTCGTTGAAGTACCGTCCGCCCGTCCCAAGCAAGACGTTTCGGCGAATAACGGTGCCTTGGCTGGTGAAGTCGCGTGCGCTGTAGATGAATCCTGAATCGCCGGCTTCGGCGAGAAGCTGAGCCAGCAGGTTATCTTCGATGACGTGATCGTTCCCGGAATAGAGGATTCCGAACTGCGGTCCGTTGAAGATGACGCTTCGGCGCACGCTCATTGCGACCCCGTCCATTTGCACCGCCGGAGCAAAGGTGCGGTAAACCAGGGAGAAGTCCTGGATGCAGCTATCCTCGATCGAAATGCGCCCCGGTGTCAGGCTGGCGCGGTCGCCTCCGGACAGCCACGCCCCGCGCCTGCCGACGGCGCGAATGCTCGCATGATCGATCCGGGAGTCACTGGAGTTCGTGTAGGCAATTCCATCGGCGCCCGCCAGCTGGATGATGACGTTCGAAAAATTGATCGCTACGCTGTCGCGCACGGTCACGGCGGTCTCGATGGCGAGTTCGAAGACGACATCTCGGACCGTCAAATTATGAAAGCCGGAAACCGCCAGCAGGGTGTCGAGCACCGGCACCTCGAGGGTCTCGATCGGCTCCTCGGAGCAGAAGTTCAGCGTTCTCGCCGACGCGTCGTAGAAAAACGAGTTGCATTGGGCAAAGGTCGCCAGATTGTAGAAATACACCCTCTCGGGAGGCTTGCCGTCTGCTCTCAGCCTGTTTCGATCCGTCAGCACGCCCTTCGAATCGACGGCAAGGGCCCGTGCGTTCACGAAGAGATAGGAATCGGTGAGGTATCCGCCGATCCAGAGGTCGGGGGAGCGGCGCACCCCGTCCGGCAGATCAGCGAACGCCATGGTCGCCGTGCTGCTCCGCGGATCGCCGGCGATTTCGACCACCGGCAGGAAGCCGCTGTTGGGCCACCTTGTGGATTGCAGACGCGTCTTGCCGTTGACTCGAATCATCAATTGCCGCGGGGATATGGTCGAGAGCTTCCTCAGCAGCTTCTGCGCCGTTTCGCCGGGCAATTCGGAAAACGGCAATGCGTATTCGTACCGTCCGTCTCTGGAGCGCGACAGCTTGAGATGGTTCTGTACGAAGATCGCTCCTGATATCCTGGTGCCGCCGGGCGCGCCACGGATGATGATGCGGGAGCCCGCGGGCGGTTCGGGACCGGAAATGGTAAGAGGCTGACCCAGGATCTGGGCTTCGGCAGGCAGGTTGATCCTGTACGTCACCGGCGCGGTGCGCTCTTTCCCATCCTTCCGCACGAATTCGATTGCCTCAGCGAGCGAGGCGGCCTTGAGCGTCCCTTCCTCGCCGGGAATGCTCGTGCGCGTGCCCTCAACGTTGATGGAGACGTCGTCCGCCCTGCATCCGCTCGTCAGGACTGCCAGCAGCAATGCGAGCCCAGCAACGAGAGCGGACCGGCCCGACGGCATTACGGCAGAATTCATTTCTGATACTCGAATCGAGGGTATAAGACTTGCCGAGCCTACCAGAGCCGGCATCCAGTAAGTTTCATCCGTGGAGGAGATTAGTTGTCTCACAGGAAGCCGGGCCGAATTTGCCTTGCACTTTGCGTGGCTGCGCAGTTTCTCGCCATTGCGAATGCACAGGCGCAGATGCAGCGATCCGGCGTCGGAGCCACGCTTGGAGTCGCGCCCCCGCCAGCCGACGATATCTCATCCCGTCGGCACCGCAGCCCGACCGGAGCCGTCTGCCTGAGGCTCGCCGCGGCATCTCGCTCCTTTCCCAACAATGACCGCCTGTTCAATCATTGGATCTATGCCGAGAACATCTGCAGCGATCGTGTTAGGGTCCAAGTATGTTACTATGGCACGCGAAATTGCATCGACATGGATATTGGCGGCCACGAGCGGAAAGAAGCCATCCTTGGTACCCTACCAGCGACCAAGGATTTTCGGTATGAATATTCGGAACGCTTCTAGATTTCGGAACGCTTCCAGATGATGACTCTGGACAGCAAAATTGAGGGGGAATAGCTGATGCTGAAGTCGATCGTCGCCGGGGTCCTGCTGACGATGTCTGCGGGCGCGGCCATCGCAGCCGATTACTCCATTATTCCGCAGCCGCAGCGCGTGGCTCCGCGCCGCGCGGTGGCCGATGTATGCCACGTCGAGCGCTGCGGCCCCCGCGGCTGCCGGGTCGTCAATCTCTGCCGCTGTCCGGATCGTTATACCTGCACCGGGCTCTACGACGCATACCGGCCCTATGGCGGCACGGCTTTCCTCAGCGTCTATACCGAATACTGATCTGTTCGGCTTGGTCCGGGATGGGCGCCTGGCTCCCCTCCCGTCAGGCTTTGCACAATCGCCGTCGGTCTGGCGGAGCGAAGACACCTCACCACGCGTTGCGGTAGGTCTTGCCTGAAAACAGGGTCAGCAAAATGATCTTGAGATCAAGCAGCAGCGACCAATTGTCGATGTAGTAGAGATCGTGCTCGATCCGGTTCTGCATCTTCTCGAGCGTATTCGTCTCGCCCCTGAATCCGTTGACCTGAGCCCACCCTGTCAGTCCCGGCTTGACCGTGTGCCGCCGATCGAAGCTGTCGATGCGCGGAGTGAAGAGCTCATTGTGCGTGATCGCGTGCGGCCGCGGCCCAACGACGGACATGTCACCCCGAAGAATGTTCCAGAGTTGCGGCAGTTCATCGATCCCGGTCTTGCGGAAGATACGACCAATCCTGGTTACGCGCGAATCGCCCTTCGATGCTTGTCGAAATTCGGCGCTGTCGGACACATACATCGTTCTGAATTTGAGAACGCGGATTGCTTCGTTGTTATAGCCGTGGCGGATCTGGACGAAGAGAACCGGTCCCCTGGAATCGAGCTTCACGGCCAGCGAGGAGAGCAGCAGCAGGGGAGACAACACGATCAGCCCCGCGGCTGCTGCCACGATATCAAACGTCCGCTTGACGACGAGGTCGAACACAGACAGCGGTCGGCGCGAGATGGCAAAGGTGGCGATGCCGCCGATGTCGGCCGTCTGCGCGTTCGCCCAGAAGATGTCCCGATGCGTCGGCACCGCGTAAACGTCGGCGGGGATCTGCCTCAGCAGCGACAGCAGCATCCCGACGCTTCCGTCCTCCTGCTTTCGATCGACGAGCAGGATGATGCTATCGGGTCGCAGAACCCTGCACCGTTCGACGAGCTTTGCGCCGGTCGCGCGATCGAAGTCAGCCGCTCCCCCGGACGCGGCGTCCCAGCCGAGCGGGCAGGCAACAACGTCGAAACCTCCGCCCGACTTTCTCAACTGGCTTGCACAAGCCTCGCAATCATCGTGGCGTCCGACGAGCACGACGCGCTGCCTCTGAAGCAGTCCTTCCTCAGCGGCGTTCTGGAATGCGCGATAGGCGGCCAGCCGGACCAACCCGACCGTCATCGAGCAACCCACGAACTGCAAGATCAAGGTGCCGCGGGAATAAACGTCCGAGAGCTTGAAAATAAACAGGAGTGAGGTCAGGACGACGAATGTGGTGGCCGCAGCTCCGATTCCGGCGGAAGCGAACCGGATCTCCCGCTGCTTTTCCAGATGCAGGAATTGACCAGCCATTGCCGCAATGCAGACCTCCGCCGCCCCGATGAAGCAGGATGCCAGCAGATAGACCTTCACGCGCAAGCCGGGAGTCGATGCTAGTTCGTGGTACACCCAAGCCGATGCGAAAGCCGTCATCGCAACGCAGATGAACTCGACAATGCTGATCGAAACAAAAGCGAGACCCGCGCGCGCCGGCAACGAGGCTCGCATGGAGCGCCAGATGACGTTTTGCTTGGGCTCTGAGCCGCTATGGGGGAGGAGGGCGCCCCTCTCAACAATGTTCGTCACAGAAAACAACCACAAAATATGAAGCGCTAGTAAGAATTCGGTAACCTTACTGTATCTCTACCTGCTCGGAAAGACGATTCCGAGGGCAGCTGTTGACCAATTTTTTCGCTGCTGCGTTGAACTTTTCGCATGCCGGACATACGCCGCGCTCCGGTATTCGGCGCCCGCTGGAGGGCTGCCTCAGGCTTTTTTACGAAGATGAACCAGGGCTTGCTTGACGAAGATGTACCGAGACTTGGACGGATGTTAAGATGACCATCGTCACGTTGCTCGCTGGTGTGATCGGCCTTTGCTGATCGGCAACGCCCGCTGCCAGGTGCTAGCCTTGCTGCCCGCGCACCCTGGTCACGGATACCGCGCTTGCTACTCTGGCGGACCTTGGGGTCTGGACGGCGCTCCAGATGGTCGCGTTAACCATCATAAGTTTACAGGCAGGGTGTTTCGCTGCCGTTCTGGCAAGGCTCGCTTGGGACAATGCCCTTGGCGCTAGATCGACGACCTTTGGCTCGCCCCGCTCGAATTTCTGATATTTCTGATACTGGTGGCGGGCCGGCAGCCCTCCCGAATATGCCTGTCGGTATCTCCACAACCGCTGGTCACATTGGTGCATCGCGACTATGCAGGCTCAGCCCGATCAACCGCTGCCGTCTGGCTTCCTCACTTCACCTCAGCTGCGCTTCTACGCAGTAGGAGATATCCACGGACGGCTGGATCTGCTTGAGGAGGTTAACGCCAAGATCGAGACCGACCTGAAGAGAAGGCCCTGTTGGCGCTCTGTTCGGGTGTTCCTTGGCGACTATGTCGATCGCGGTCTGCATTCGCGAGAGGTGTTGGACTACCTGGTGGCACTCGAAGGGACTTGCGACACCGTCTTCATATTGGGCAACCACGAAACGTTCCTGACGGATTTCATCCAGGTTCCGACGGTCCTGCCGACATGGCTTTCCGTCGGCGGCCTGGAGACCCTGATATCCTATGGCATCCGCCCACCGCGCAACCCGAGCCAGGCCGACCAGTCGCGGCTGGCGGCAGAGTTCGCGGAAGCGCTGCCCGCCTCACACCTGAATTTCATTCGAAGCCTGAGACCCTGCTTCGCCTTCGATGACGTATTCTTTGTGCATGCCGGCGTACGACCCGGCGTGCCGCTGAGTGAGCAATCGCTCACGGATCTGTGCTGGATACGCGACGATTTTCTGCGGCACGACGGGCTGTTCGAGCGGCTCGTCATCCACGGACACACCCCGGTCCGCACACCCGACATTCGACCGAACCGGATCAACATCGACACCGGCGCCTACGCCACCGGGCAGCTGACCTGCATGTGGATCGAAGGCGGCCGAATGGGCTTTCTCTGAGCAGAGAGTCTCACTCCGCGCAGACTACACGCTGCGATCGCCGAGTGATGCCCAGTAGTTTGGGTTCTTCGGCGTCTGAATGCGGACCCGGCGGTAGGCCCGCTTTGACCAAGGCAGGATATTTTCAGTGGGATTGTCGAGGAAGTGGTCGTCATCGGACGTGCGTCCCACGACGACGAGATGAAAGCGGCAGGAATGAGTTGCGTGAACCGCGGTGAAGCCGGGTCACTGCTTATGACATTCGGAAACGAAGGTCCCGTTCGCCGCCGTTAGCCGCTCAAGGCAATGGCGCGGATCCTTGACATCGCCGCCAACGACAAAATCATAAAGCTGTCCCTTGAGGACCAAGCCATAACGGCCTGGAGACAGAGCAGCCCCGCCACTTTCCGGCTGAATCTCGTACATCTCGGCATTCTCTTTGATCGGCGAGACGCGATAGGGAAATGAAATGTTCCGAATGTACCACCCATCGTCAGCTGTCGTGATCGGTTTGCCGGCCGCGTCGTAGGAAATGGAGCGGGCAACTTTCGCAATGATCCGGATTTCGGCGCGCTCCGGAATATTCAAGGCCGCCTCACGCCGATAGACGATGAACCTGGGATTACCATCGCGAAGAACGGGCTGCTTGGTGATTCCCATTGTCGGCGAAATCGCGACCCGCACGTCCTGGGCCTTGTTCGGCAATGGATTCAATTCGAAAAGCTTGTTGTCGCTCAATGCGTAGACGCCAAAATCCGAGGGCAACAACCGCGAGGGCTTCGCCGGCTCGGCTACGGCGACAGGGTCTGGAGGCTTTGGGGGAGCCACGGCAGCCTTGTTGATCTGTGACCTTCCCATGTGCGCGATCTCCTCGCGATAGACGGCCGCAAGCAAGCCGCCGATCGTGAGCACAAGGACGGCCAGTGCCCCACCGATCACCGCAAGGGAACCGCTTCGCGCTCTGCGCTTGGAGGCAGAACGGTCAAGTTCGTGAGGCTCGGGGGCGGACCATATCGTCTTGGTGGCGTCCTTCGCGTACTCCATCGTGGAGTCCGAAATCGCCAAGGGCACAGGCGCCGCGCCCAGAGGAACCGGCAGCTGCTGATTATTACTCCTCGAAAAGGTCTCGACGCCATGGATGGCCGCTTCCAGCGCCTTCCTGGCCTTCGCCTCCTCGCCGGCAGGCACCCCTGAAGAAAGCAGCTGTTCGCTCAGCTTGTACCGCGCCAAGTCGTAAACTGTCTGGCGCAAACTATCCTGATCGGTACTGACCGACGTGATGATCCGGGACAGGACCAGCGCAAACTCAACTTCAGGCATAGGAGCGTCGCCTGCCTGCCCAGGTACCTGCTCGAGATCGCGCTTATTCATGAGAGCCGTTTCTATCTGCTCGGACGTGTTGCCCCTTGGCGGGATCGTGGATCTTCCCGCCATATCCCACACTCCGGGACCAGACATCTAGGGGCCGATCGTGGCCTTCCTGCAACCCGCTCCTTAGACGATGAAATGAAATTCCTGCCAGGCGCTCCAGATCATGCCGTCGTTGGCGCGAACCCAGAGGTCGTCAGACACGGTGCCGCCATCGAAAGTCGTGCTGGCGAGCTGGGCCGCACTGACGTTGATTGCGGTGTTGGTGGGCTGCGCATTTCCGCCGATGCTCCAGTGGCCGCTGCTGGCCGACGGCGTCGAATCCCAGACCTGATACTGGCTCATGCTGTCCCCATCGGCATCCGAGACCGAGAACAGGCTCGATGCGGCGACGCTCTGGTCGGCGGTCGCGTGGAAGTCGGATGCGGTGACGACCGGAGCATGGTCAATCGGTGCGGTGACGTGAAATTCCTTCCACGGCCCCCAGGCGATGCCGTCGTAAGCCCTCGCCCAGAGATCGTCTGAACCGGAGCCGCTCTGAAAGCTTGTGTTCGAGAGCTGCGCTGCAGTCACATCGATTGCGACATTGGCGCCCTGAGCTACTCCGGCGACCACCCAGTGCCCGCTGCTGGGATCGGACGTCGAATCCCACACCTGATAGTTCGCGATGGTGTCTCCATCCGCATCGGCGGTCGAGAACAGCGTGGAGGCCGCGATATCCTGGCCGTGGCTCGCTGAAAAGTCGGTGGCCGATACGATCGGAAGGTTGTCGGCCGGCGCGTTGACGTGAAACTCCTTCCAGTTGCCCCATGTCATGCCGTCGAAGGCGCGCACCCAGAGGTCGTCGGAGCCGGAACCGCTCTGGAACGAGGCATTCGTCAATTGGGTGGGCGTAACATCGATGGCGATGTTGGCGGCCTGCGCCACGCCGCCGACCACCCAATGCCCGCTGGCAGGATCGGCGGTCGAGTCCCAAAACTGATAGTGGGTGATCGTATCGTTGTCGGCGTCGCTGACCGTGAACAGGCTTGACGCGGCGATGTCCTGACCGTGCGTTGCGGTCACGTCCGACGCGCTCACCACGGGCGCATGGTCGATCGGCGCATTGACGTGGAATTCCTTCCAGGCTCCCCACGTCATACCGTCATTGGCTCGCACCCACAGATCATCCGAGCCGGAGCCCGATTGAAACGAGGTGCTTGTCAATTGAGCAGGCGTAACATCGATGGCGATGTTGGCGGCCTGCGCCACGCCGCCGACCACCCAGTGGCCGCTGGCGGGATCGCTCGTTGAATCCCAAAGCTGATAGGCGGTGATCGTGTCGTTGTCGGCATCGCTGACCGTGAACAGGCTTGACGCGGCGATATCCTGACCGTGCGTTGCGGTCACGTCCGACGCGCTCACCACGGGAGCATGGTCGATCGGCGCGTTGACGTGGAATTCCTTCCAGGCTCCCCACGTCGTACCGTCATTGGCTCGCACCCACAGATCATCCGAGCCGGAGCCCGATTGAAACGAGGTGCTTGTCAATTGAGCAGGCGTAACATCGATGGCGATGTTGGTGGCCTGCGCCACTCCGCCGACCACCCAGTGGCCACTGGCGGGATCGCTCGTTGAATCCCAAAGCTGATAGGCGGTGATCGTGTCGCCATCTGCGTCGGTCACGCTGAAGAGATTGGACGCGGCGATATCCTGGCCGTGGGTCGCCGACGCGTCGGTTGCGCTGACCACCGGAGCATGATCCAGACTTGGCGTGGCCGTGAACGGGACCCATGCTCCCCAGAGATATCCGTCATAGGCCCGCACCCAGAGCGTGTCCGGGGCCGTACCGAACATATAGCTCACTTGCGAGAGGCTGGCGGCCGAGACGTCGATCTCGGCGTTGGTGGCTTGCGTAGCACCATTGATCGCCCAGTGCCCGTGGCCCTCGGTGTCCCAGAATGCATATTGGGTGATGGTGTCGCCATCCGAGTCACTGGCCGAGAACAGTGAGGATTCAGCCACCGAGAGCTGCCCGCGCGAACCGGTCACGTTTGCTGCCGTGACCACGGGCGCATGATCAGCCGGAGAAATCACGAAGGGTTTCCAGTCGCTCCACAAATAGCCGTCGAAGGCTCTCACCCACAGCGTGTCCGAACCAGGTCCGGCCTGGTAACTTGCTTGGGCCAATTGCGACGCACTGATGTCGATCTCGGTGTTGGTGCCCTGGACTATTCCTCCCACTGTCCAGTGACCGTTGCCATTGGTGTCCCAGAAGGAATATTCGGTGATGGAATCGCCCGCGGCCATGTTCACCGAGAACAACGATGCGGCCGCATAAACCTGATTTCGGGCGGCGGACTGATCGCTGGCGGTGACGACCGGTGTCGTCCGGATGCTGTATCCGAGGTCCTTCAGAACTCCGATGTCCAGGTTGGAGATCGCGTACTGGTAATCGGCGTAGAAGACGATTCCGTTCATCAAGTCCAGCGTGAGCGGGTCCTTGACGGTCGACGGAGTGGCGTAGAGGTCGGATTGCTGGTTGCCGAAATGGTAATAGTTCTGGGTCGTGCTGTCTGTGGTCAGGGGCACCGGGCCGCCGTAAGCGGCCTCGGCATTCGCACCAACAAAGTTGGCGCCGGTCGCGGTCTTTTGAATCAGGGTGTCGAACGTGGATTCGTAGGCGCCGGCCAACTGGCCGCTCTGGTCGTACCAGCCCGTCATGCCGAAGCCGTGCATGAGCTCATGAAGAAAAACGTTGATCGGATTGATCACGTTTCCAGGCACCTGACTGGACCAGCTCAGGCCATAGTCGAGGTCGATGTACTGGAAGTAGCCAGGATCGATGTTGATGGTGATGTCGCTTGTCGTTCCAGGGACGTGCTGTCCGGTGGTCAGCTCGTACTGACTTGACGGCTCATACACCGCAAGCCCGCCATTCGTGCCGACGTTGTAGCTGGAGGTAGGTCCGCCGTCGGCACGGCCAACGGCGGTGGGCAGGATGTTGAGGGACACCACCATGGTGCCAATGCCCAGGATATATCGCTGCCAAATGTTGAGGGCCTGCTCGAGGTCGTAGACCAGAGACGCGTCGGCAGATCCGCCTACGTTCGATGAATCGTTCAATGTGACGGAATAATTCCAAGTCATCTTGGTCGAGCTTTCAATCTATGGTAGCGTGGCAATAATTGATAATATTCATACTGACCAGTCACTGGGTGGTTAATAGACAAATGGCCGGCCCCGGACAAAGCGGAGCGTGAGGCTGTTCGTGTCCAGCGCCTCTGGCGCGATTGGCTCGGGTCATTTCTTATACGCGATAAGGCCGCCGCGATCATCCCTGTGATCCCGGTGACAGCCATATCGCGTGGCCGCGATCCGTAAGACTACGGAGCCTGGTTCGGATTTCCGAACGGTTCCACGATGGACTCCAGGATCGGCATGATGTCGCTCGCGAATTCGGCCTGGCCGTTGATAACGCCAATTGCATCTCGGCGAAGAGCCATAGTACTCTGCCTGTCATATTCATTTGCTGCTCTGTGGGTTCGTTACGAATAGTCAGTTTGCGCTGGCAGCGAGGCCGACGAGCAGGGGCGGGGCGCGCTCACGGCAATTCGGCTCACCTTCGACTGCAGTTATTTTCAGCTACTGAGCAGATTAAATCGCGAGATGATTGACACGCGGAGCGGTACGACAGCAGACAGCGGGATAGTTGGGCTCGCGATGCTGCTGCGTTTTCACGGCATCCCGGCCGATGTCGACCAGATTCGTCATCAAGTCGGCAATGGCCCGTTCGGAACGCCGGAGATGCTGCGCTACGCGCGCTCGACCGGCGTCAAGGCTCGCGAGCTGAGCACCAACTGGCTGAGGCTCGAGAAGGTCCCGCTTCCTGCCATCGCGCTGTTGCGCGACGGCGGCCATCTGATCCTCGCCAAGGTGGGCGCAGACAAGATCCTCGTTCAATCGCCTCTGTCGGAGCGCCCGGAGTTGATCACGAGGGCCGAACTGGAAGCGGTGTGGACCGGCAAGCTGATCCTGGTGAGCCGGCGGGCGGGACTGGTCAATCTTGCGCGCCGCTTTGACCTGTCGTGGTTTCTGGGGGCAATCCACAAATATCGGTACCATTTCGTGGAGGTGTTGATCGCCTCGTTCTTCTTGCAGCTGTTTGCTCTGGTGTCGCCGCTGTTCTTTCAGGTGGTGATCGACAAGGTCCTGGTTAATCACACACTCAGCACACTCGACGTGCTCGTCGTGGGGTTGATCGGCATCGCGGGTTTTGAGACGGCCCTCGCGATACTGAGGACCTACCTGTTCTCCCACGTGACCAACCGGATCGATGTCGAACTGGGAGCCCGCTTGTTTCGGCACCTCATCGGGCTGCCCATTGCCTACTTCCAGGCTCGCCGGGTTGGCGACTCGGTTGCGCGGGTCCGCGAGCTGGAGAACATTCGCAACTTCCTGACCGGCTCCGCGCTGACGGTCGTGATAGACCTGTTCTTCACCGTCGTCTTCATCGCGGTGATGTTTATCTACTCGCCGATCCTGACCTGGATCGTGCTTGGGTCCTTCCCGCTTTATATCGGCATCTCGGCCGGCGCGACGCCGATGTTCCGCCAGCGGCTGGATACCAAATTCGAGCGCGGGGCCGAAAACCAGGCCTTTCTCGTCGAGAGCGTGACCGGGGTCGAGACCATCAAGGCCATGGCGCTCGAACCGCAGATGCAGCGCCGCTGGGAGGAGCAGCTTGCCGGATACGTGGCGGCCAGCTTCCGCGTGCTCAGCCTGGCGAATGTCGCGAGCCAATCGGTCCAGTTCGTGAGCAAGCTCGTCACCGCGGTGATCCTTTACGCCGGCGCCAAGCTGGTGATCGACGGAAGCCTCACGGTGGGCGAGCTGATCGCCTTCAACATGTTCTCGTCACGCGTGAGCGCGCCGGTTCTGAGGCTGGCGCAGCTCTGGCAGGACTTCCATCAGGCCAGGCTCTCCGTCGCGCGGCTCGGCGACATCCTGAATACGCCGGCCGAGCAGACGTTCAGCCCCGGTCGCGCCGTGCCGCCGCCCATCAAGGGGCAGGTCACACTTGAGCACGTGTCCTTCCGCTATCGGGTGGATGGACCCGAAGTGCTGCACGACATCAACATCAGCATTCCGGCCGGCCAGGTCGTCGGCATCGTCGGTCCGTCCGGTTCGGGCAAGAGCACGTTCACGAAGCTCGTTCAGCGCCTTTACGTTCCGGAGAAGGGCAGGGTCCTTGTCGACGGGGTCGACCTTGCGATGGTCGATCCGGCGTGGCTGCGTCGCCAGGTCGGCGTCGTCCTGCAGGAAAACGTGTTGTTCAATCGCAGCGTACGGGAAAACATCGCGCTCGCCGACCCGGCCGCTCCGATGGAGAAAGTGGTCGCCGCGGCTCAGCTTGCGGGAGCTCACGAATTCATTCTGGAGCTGCCGGAAGGCTACGACACCGTCGTCGGCGAGCGCGGCTCCAGTCTGTCGGGAGGGCAGCGGCAACGCATCGCGATCGCGCGGGCCCTTATCACCGATCCCCGCATCCTGATCTTCGACGAAGCAACGAGTTCGCTCGACTACGAAAGCGAAAGAGTCATTCAGGACAATATGAACCGGATCGTGAAGGGACGAACGGTTTTTGTCATTGCACATCGTCTGTCCGCTGTCAGGCGCACCGATCGGATCATCACCATTGATCGCGGCCGGCTCGTCGAACAGGGATCCCACGAGGAGTTGCTCAGCACAGGCGGAAGATACGCGTCGCTGTACCGGTTGCAGGCGGGGATCCATGAAGTCGGCTCGTGAAGTGGTCGCGGTCGGGGGCAAAACCCGGGACGAGCTGGCCTTCCTGCCGGCCGCCCTCGAAATCGTCGAGACGCCGCCGTCTCCCACCGCCAGGCTGACCGCCGTCTTGCTTGCTGCCTTGTTCTGCTGCGCCGTGGCGTGGGCGGGCCTCGGCAAGATCGACATCGTTGCTTCCGCACCCGGAAAGATCGTGCCGGGCGACCGTGTGAAGCTGGTTCAGCCGCTCGAGATCGGAGTGGTGCGGGCCATTCACGTCCGCGACGGCCAAACCGTCAAGGCCGGCGAGATTCTGATCGAGCTGGATCCGACCAGCAATCAGGCGGAGCTTCAGCACCTGAAGAACGATCTTCTCTCGGCACTGCTCGATATCTCACGCACCCGTTCGGCGCTTGACGGGAATACCGACGCGCTCGAGGGCGTACCGGACGACACGCCGCCCGCCTTGATTCAAATGCATCTGGAGTACTTGCGCAGTCAGGATTCCGAGCAGCGCGCCAAGTTGTCCGAACTGGATCGGCAACGGGTGCAGAAGGTCGCGGAGACCAGGACGATCGACGCCAGCATCGCCAAGATTGAAGCTCTGTTGCCGGTGCTGCAGGAACGCGTCGGAGTTCGCAAGTACCTGGCGGACCGGGAGTACGGTTCAAAGCTGCAATACCTGCAGGAGCTCCAGGAGCTGGTCGGGATGCAGCAGGACATCCTGGTGCAACGGAGCAAGCTCGAGGAGGCCAATGCGGCTGTCGCCGCGCTCGCAGAGACGCGCGCCAAGCTTGTCTCGGAATACCGGCACCGCCTGTACGATGATCTGTCCAAGGCGACGCAGAAGGCCGGCAGCCTCAAGGACGAGGTGTCCAAGGCCGAGCACCGGACCAGCCTTCAAAAACTCGCCGCACCGATCGATGGCGTGGTGCAGCAATTGGCGGTGCACACTGTCGGCGGTGTCGTCACTCCCGCCCAGACGCTCGCGGTCGTCGTACCCAGCGACAATCTGATTGAAATCGAAGCGATGGTTTCAAATCGCGATATCGGCTTCGTGCACCCGGGCCAAGACGCCGAAATCAAGGTCGATACCTTCAACTTCACACGCTACGGCCTGCTGCACGGCAAGATCGTCAGCGTCTCGCCCGATTCCGTCTCCCGCGACAAGGCGCGGGACCCAGCCCGCGAGCCCAATGGTGGAGCGCCGGAGGAAAGCAGCGAGCCAAAGGGGCAGGGGCCGGTGTATATCGCGCATGTCTCGATCGACCGGACCAAGATGGTCGTCGATGACAAGGAGATCAATCTTTCACCGGGAATGACCGTAACCGTCCAAATCAGGACGGGCGCCCGCAGCATCATGAGCTATCTGCTGTCGCCGATCATGCGCTACCGGCAGGATGCTCTCCGCGAGCGATGAAAGAATTCGGCGGTCAGGCCGTCATGACGTGGTTCGCGATTCCACGTGGCTCAGGGTCGGGTCGGATTCATGGATCGCAAGGCAGTTTTGCCCCGCGTCGTAGGTCCGGTATCCATGATCGTTCAGCTTGCGAACCAGTGCGGCCTTGTCGGTCTTGATGAATTCCGCATGAATGACGGGGTGATGCTGCCGGATCGTGGCGCTGGCTCCTTCCAGCACCTTCAACTCCATCCCTTCGACGTCGATCTTGATCAGATCGCAGCGGCTCAGATTCAGGGAGTCCAGGGTGATCATCGTCGTCTCAGAGCCTTTGGCCTCGGAATAATCGATCTTCTGGCCGATCTGCTCCGTGCCGGGGCGTTGCGTCACCTCCAGACTTCCGAAGCTGGCGGGTTCCTGATGGCTTAAGGTCGGCACCCAGGTCTTGCCGGTTTCCGACGAAATAACCGCGTGCATCGCCCGCGCGTTGAAGCAGTTGTTGATGGCGATGTTGCCGGCAAGGGCGTAGTAGACCCGCTCCTGCGCCTCGATGGCAAGGACCGAACCCCAGCCGTCCATTTGCTTGGACCATTCGATGGTGTGAACGCCGATGTTCGCCCCGCAGTCGATGGCCACCACGCCATCTCCTCGGTAGGTTCTTCGCAGTGCAAGAAGACCCTTCGTAAGTTCGATTTCAGTGACGTCGAACGCGCCGTGCTCGAGGATCTGAATCCCCACGCCAAAGATATGGTCACCCGCGGTGTGGTAGTCGAGCCGGTTGACGATCAGCGGGCCATGCGCCGACGCTGCGATCACAAACGGGACCTTGCTGGGATTGCGGCTCATCGCTTGTGCTTCTTTGTTTCGGCGGTTCCGGAGCGGCCGCGAGGGGAGGTACTCGCTAAGGTTTTCGTCCGTTGACGCGGTTGTCAATCTCGCATACGTTCGCTGCGTATTTTTAGCGTTCTTTGTATTTTCAGGGCAGGGGATATTCGTGAATGCGATTGCCGTCGCGCCGGTGATCGGGCTGAAGCGTCCGATTGACCAAGTGGCCGACCAACCCAAAGTCATCGTTGATCGGTCGACCAGCGCCGTGCCTGCCAAGTCGGAAGCTGTTGCGCCGGATGCCGAAACGCCCAAGCGTGCCTATCCGGCGGCCGCCGAACTTCCCACGCAAGTCGGTCCCAAAGGACTGCGATTCGACTTCAACGACGGCGCCCGGGTCGTTTGTCCCGAAGCCGAAGGTCCTTGGCGCGTGCGTCTTTGGGACGCCGAGACCGGCAATGTTCTGTTCGAGACGCAGTTCGCGGGCGGACGCGTCAACAGCTCAAAGCGCTACTACATTCGTTTCCGTATCGAGGTCTTGCAGGGCGAGGATGTCATTTTCTCGCATGAGTACAACGCGACGGATCGTCACGTCCTGATCCAGCTTCCGGTCGGCACCCTGGGCGACACGATCGGCTGGTTTCCCTATGTGGAGAAGTTCAGGAAAGCTCACAATTGCAAGCTGACCTGCGCAATGGCGGAGAAGCTGATTCCGCTGTTTCGTGATGCGTATCCGGAGATCAACTTCGTCACGCATGAGGAAATCCAAACCGATCGGTACTACGCCACGTACAGCGTCGGGTTGTTTTTCGACGACAAGAATTTCGTCTACCAGCCCTGCGACTTCCGCTTTGTCGGACTGCACCGCACCGCCGGATACATCCTCGGCGTCGATCCGACCGAAGCGGCGCCGCGCATCTCACTGGCCGACGATCAAAGGCCCATCCCCGAGCCTTATGTTTGCATCGCGGTCCAGAGCACCACGCAATGCAAGTACTGGAATAACCCCAACGGCTGGCGCGAACTGACCAGCTTTCTCAAGCAGGCCGGCTATCGCGTGATCTGCATCGATCAGAAGCCGACGCACGGCCACGAGCTGGTATGGAATCACATTCCGAACGGCGCGGAGGACTGGACCGGTGACCGCCCGATTCAGGAGCGGGCGAATCTGCTCAACCATGCGGACTTTTTCATCGGCCTTTCCAGCGGACTTGCCTGGCTGGCCTGGGCGGTCGGCACTCCGGTCGTGATGATCGCGGGCTTCACGCATCCGACAAATGAATTTGCTACGCCCTACCGCGTCATCAATTATCACGCGTGCAACAGCTGCTGGAACGATCCGGCGGTCCGATTCGACCACAAGGATTTTTTCTGGTGCCCCCGCCACAAGGGGACGCCGCGTCAGTTCGAGTGCACACGGCTGATCACCGTGGACCATGTGAAGTCGGTGATCAGGACGATTCCTGGATTCAAGCTCTAGCCTATTTCAAGAACTGACCATTTTTTTGGGGGGGGCGCGCTGCCATGAGCACCACTTTTGTAAGCTCGGGTGTTATCAGCTCAGGACTGACCGAAACGGGAGGCAATACGCTCGAGGTCCTCAACGGAGGCTCGGCAACCGTAACAACGCTGTCCGGCGGCCAGCTCCTGGTCGACGCCGGCGGCTACGCGGTAGGGACCACGATTTCCAGCGGCGGCAGTGCCGTCGTCAGCGCGGGCGGCGGGGCCGACCGCTTCGCCGTCTCGAGTGGCGGCACGCTCAACGTGGCGGGGACCGTCAACAGCTTCACCGCGGTGTTCACCGGCGGCGTCGAGAACGTCCAGTCCGGCGGATTGATCAGCGGAGCTAGTGGCTCGGGGACCGGCATTTCCGGCGGCACCGTCAATGTTCTGGCGGGCGGCTCGGCTACATTCCTGTCGGTTTCGAGCGGTGGCGTCTTCAACGTTGCCGGCACGACGCTCAGCATGATCGGGGTCCGTAGCGGCGGTGTCGAAAACGTACTGTCGGGCGGTTTCATTTCGGGGGCGGTCAGCTCAGGCACCGGCGTTTCCGCCGGCGGCATACTGAACGTTTCGGCCGGTGGCTCGGCGGCGTTCGTCGGTGTTTCGAGCGGCGGTACGTTCAACGTTGCCGGTAGTGTGCTCAGCAACACCGCGATCTACGCTGGCGGTATCGAAAACATCCTGTCGGGCGGGTCGATCTCCGGAGCGTCCGGCTCCGGGACCGGCGTTTCGGGCGGTACGTTGAACCTCTCGGCCGGCGGCTCGGCGTCCTACGTCGGCGTCTCGGCCGGTGGTGTCTTCAACGTTGCCGGTACGGTGCTGAGCTCTGTCGGTGTATACAGCGGCGGCGTCGAGAATGTGCTGTCGGGCGGCGTGGTCCAGGGTGTGTCCGGAGGCTTCGGCACCGCGATCTCCGGTGGCACGGTGAACGTACAGTCGGGCGCTACCGCGACCGCAATGTTCGTCTATGCCGGCGGTGCGCTGAACGACAGCGGCACCGTCACCAACCAGTTCGTGCTCAGCGGAGGCGTTGAAACCGTTTCGTCCGGTGGCCTCGCGTCGGGTGTGCAGGTTTCGGGCGGCGGCCTGCTCGACATTCTCGCCGGGGGCTCGGCGACGAATGTCGGCGATGCCGGGCGGGTCATCGTCGAAGCCGGCGCCACCGCCGACCACATCACTGTTTCGAGCGGCGGCGTGCTCAGCGTGGGCGGCACCGTCACCAGCAATACGGCCGTCCTGGCGGGCGGTGTCGAGACCGTGTTGTCGGGCGGACTGATCACCGGCGCCATCAACTCGGGCACCGGCGTTTCCGGTGGCACCCTCAATGTTCTGGCCGGCGGCTCGGCTGCGTTCGTGGCTGTTTCTAGCGGCGGCGTCCTCAATGTGGCCGGCACGTTCCTCAGCATGGGCGGTGTCCGCAGCGGCGGTGTCGAGAACGTATTGTCCGGCGGTCTCATTTCGGGGGCGGTCAGCTCAGGTACCGGTGTTTCCGCCGGCGGCGTACTGAACGTCTTGGCCGGAGGCTCGGCGGCGTTCGTCGGTGTTTCGAGTGGCGGCACGTTCAACGTGGCCGGCACCGTGCTCAGCAATGTCGGTGTCTATGACGGCGGTGTTGAGAATGTTCTCTCGGGTGGCGTTGTCACCGGCGTGACAGGTTCCGGGACCGGCATCTCCGGCGGTACGGTCAACGTATTTGGCGGCGGTGCGCTGGATCACCTGACGGTGTCGAGCGGCACGCTGAATGTCTCCGCCGGCGGCACGGTGCACAACATCACGGTGTCGAACGGCGGCACCATGAATGTCGCAGGCACGATCACCAGCAACACGCTGGTCTCGAGCGGCGGCATCGAGAACGTCTTGTCCGGCGGACTGATCTCCGGAGCCACGGGCTCGGGGACCGGAGTGCTCGGCACATTGAACCTTCTTGCCGGTGGTTCGGCAGTTCACGTCGGTGTGTCGAGTGGCGGCACGTTCAACGTGGCCGGCACGGTGCTCGGCAATGTCGGCGTCTATGACGGCGGCGTTGAGAATGTTCTCGCGGGTGGTGTCGTCACCGGCGTCCCGGGTTCCGGCACGGGCGTGTCCGGCGGCACCGTCAACGTATCTTCCGGCGGTGCACTGGATCACCTGACGGTTTCGAGCGGCACTCTGAATGTCTCGGCCGGTGGTACGGCCCACGACGTGACGGTGTCGAGCGGCAGCCTGAATGTTGCAGGTACGATCATTAGCAACACGCTGGTCTCGAGCGGTGGTATCGAGAACGTCCTGTCCGGCGGGCTCATCTCCGGCGCGTCGAGTGCGGCAACCATCATTTCAGCCGGTGGCATCGTGAACGTTCTGGCCGGTGGTTCGGCTGTGCATGTCGGTGTGTCGAGCGGCGGCACCTTCAATGTCGCGGGCAAGGTGCTGAGCAACACGGGTGTCTACGCCGGCGGCGTCGAGAACGTGTTGTCCGGAGGATCGATCTCCGGAGCGAGCGGATCCGGGACGGGAGTTTCGGGCGGTACGTTGAACCTGTCGGCGGGCGCCACGGCTGCCTTTGTCGGCGTGTCGAGCGGCGGCATCTTCAATGTCGCGGGTACGGTGCTGAGCAATGTCAGCATCAACAGCGGCGGTGTCGAGAACGTGCTGTCCGGTGGACTGATCACCGGCGCCGTCAGTTCGGGCACCGGAGTCAGCGCAGGCGGCGTATTGAACGTGCTGGCCGGCGGCTCGGCGGCTTTCGTCGGCGTCTCGAGCGGCGGCATATTCAATGTGTCGGGTACCGTGCTCAGCCGCGTGGGCGTTTATGCCGGCGGTGTCGAGAACGTCTTCTCGGGTGGTGTCGTCAACGGGGCCGTGGGCTCCGGGACGGCCGTCTCAGGCGGCACGGTCAACGTCTTGTCGGGCGGCGCACTGGACCACCTGTCGGTGTCCAGCGGCGGCGTGTTCAACGTAGCTTCCGGAGCCACGGTGCACGACATCGCGGTGTCGAGCGGTGGCACGTTCAATCTTGCCGGAACGACAACGAGCAACGTCTTCGTGTTTGGAGGAGGTACTGAAATCGTATCTTCGGGCGGCTCCACGGGGCCGGTGACGATTTCGGGCGGCGTGGTCGACTTGCAGGCCGGCAGCGTCGCGAGCGGTGGCATCACCTTCAGCGGGTCCGGCGGGCAGCTCAAGATCGACGGCACGTCTTTGGCCGGCACCACCGTCAGCGGGCTGGTGCTGGGCGACAGCATCGATCTGGCGGGCCTCAGTTTCGTATCCGGCGGGTCGGCGTCCTTGCTTCCGGGCAATCTCCTGCATGTCACGGAGGGAGCTTCCTCGTTCGATGTGCAACTTGATCAGACGCCTGGCGTGCGGTTCAGCGTCGGCGCGGATTCCGGCACCGGCACGCTGGTCACGACGCGTGCCGATATCGCTCCCGTCACGTCAGCGCCCAATGTGCAGGCAACCCTGAACGAGACCTCTGCGCTCGCTTCCAACCTGTTCTCGGTCACCGACGCCGATGGCGATCCCATCACCCAATACGCGTTCTGGGACACCCAAGGTAACGGACACTGGGTCGTCAACGGCGTCGTCCAGGCCACCAATGCCGAGATCGACGTTGCGGCGGCGAACCTGTCGCAGGTGAGCTACGTCTTCGGTCCAAGCGGTTCGACTGATACGCTCTTCGTACGTGCCAATGACGGCACGGTTTGGGGCGGCTGGACCCAATTCACGGCCAAGGCGTTTGTCGACACCCCGCCGACCGTGAACGCAGTCAACGTGACTGCGGCGCACGGCCAGACGTCGATTGCCGCATCGAGCCTGTTCACGGTGAGCGATCCGGACGGCGACACGATGACCCAGTACGCGCTCTGGGACACGGGCGGCAACGGTCATTGGGTGGTGAACGGTGTGGCGCAGGCCGCCAACACCGAGATCGATATTACCGCGGCGCAGTTGTCGCAGGTGAGCTACGTGTTCGGGCCGACAGGATCGGTCCCTGATACGTTGTACATCAAGGCGAACGACGGAACGTTGTGGGGAGGCTGGACCGCGTTCACGGCAACACCGGGGATCGATACCGCTCCGGTCGTTTCGGCCACGAACGTGACGGCCGCCCATGGGCAGACGTCGGCTCTTGCGTCGAGCCTGTTCTCGACCTCGGATGCCGAGAGCGATCCGATCACCCAATATGCGTTCTGGGACACCGGCGGCAATGGCCACTGGGTGGTGAATGGTGTTGCGCAGGCAGCCAACGTCGAGATCGATGTTGCCGCGGCAAACCTGTCGCAGGTCAGCTACGTGTTCGGGCCCGGCGGCTCGATGCCCGATACGCTTTACGTGCGGGCCAACGACGGCAGCCTGTGGGGCGCCTGGAAGTCATTCACGGCGGGACCGGGGGTCGATACCGCTCCGGTCGTGACGGCCGCGAACGTGACAGCCGCCCATGGGCAGGCGTCGGCTCTTGCGTCGAGCCTGTTCTCGACCTCGGATGCCGAGAGCGATCCGATCACGCAGTACGCGTTCTGGGACACCGGCGGCAATGGTCACTGGGTGGTGAATGGTGTCGCCCAGGCCGCCAACGTCGAGATCGATGTTGCCGCGGCGAACCTGTCGCAGGTCAGCTACGTGTTCGGGCCCGGCGGCTCGATGCCCGACACGCTCTACGTGCGGGCCAACGACGGCAGCCTGTGGAGCACCTGGAAGTCATTCACGGCGGGACCGGGGGTCGATACCGCTCCGGTCGTGACGGCCGCGAACGTGACGGCCGCCCATGGGCAGGCGTCGGCGCTCGCCTCGAGCCTGTTCTCGACCTCGGATGCCGAGAGCGATCCGATCACCCAGTATGCATTCTGGGACACCGGCGGAAGTGGCCACTGGGTGGTGAATGGTGTCGCCCAGGCGGCAAACGTCGAGATCGATGTTGCCGCGGCGAATCTTTCGCAGGTCAGCTACGTGTTCGGACCGGGCGGCTCGACGCCCGATACGCTCTACGTGCGGGCTAATGACGGATCGAAGTGGAGCAGCTGGACCGCGTTCACGGCAACACCGGGGATCGATACTGCCCCGGTCGTTACGGCAGCGAACGTGACGGCCGCCCATGGGCAGACGTCGGCGCTCGCCTCGAGCCTGTTCTCGACCTCGGATGCCGAGAGCGATCCGATGACCCAGTATGCGTTCTGGGACACCGGCGGCAATGGCCACTGGGTGGTGAATGGCGTCGCCCAGGCGGCAAACGTCGAGATCGATGTTGCCGCGGCGAATCTTTCGCAGGTCAGCTACGTGTTCGGACCGGGCGGCTCGACGCCCGATGCGCTCTACGTGCGGGCGAATGACGGATCGAAGTGGAGCAGCTGGGCAGCGTTCACGGCAACACCGGGGATCGATACTGCTCCGGTCGTTACGGCAGCGAACGTGGCCGCGGTTCATGGTGAGACGTCGACTCTCGCCTCGAGCCTGTTCTCGACCTCGGATGCCGAGAGCGATCCGATGACCCAGTACGCGTTCTGGGACACCGGCGGCAACGGTCACTGGGTGGTGAATGGTGTCGCCCAGGCGGCCAACACCGAGATCGATGTGTCCGCGGCGAACCTGTCGCAGGTCAGCTACGTGTTCGGTCCCGGCAACTCGACGCCCGACACGCTCTACGTGCGGGCGAACGACGGATCGAAGTGGAGCACCTGGACATCGTTCACGGCAGCACCGGGCCCCGACACGGCTCCGGTCGTGACGGCACCGAACGTGGTCGCGGTTCATGGCGAGGCGTCGACTCTCGCCTCGAGCCTGTTCTCGACCTCGGATGCCGAGAGCGATCCGATCACCCAGTATGCGTTCTGGGACACCGGCGGCAATGGCCACTGGGTGGTGAATGGTGTCGCCCAGGCGGCCAACGCCGAGATCGATGTTGCCGCGGCGAACCTCTCGCAGGTGAGCTACGTGTTTGGTCCCGGCAACGCGACGCCCGATACGCTCTATGTGCGGGCCAATGACGGCAGCATGTGGAGCGCCTGGAAGAGCTTCACGGCAACACCGGGCCCCGACACGGCTCCGGTGGTGACGGCGCCGAACGTCAGTGGCATTCACGGCCATTCGGTGGCGGCCTCGACCCTGTTCTCGACCTCGGATGCCGAGAGCGATCCGATCACGCAGTACGCGTTCTGGGACACCGGCGGCAATGGTCACTGGGTGGTGAATGGCGTCGCCGAGGCGGCCAACGCCGAGATCGATGTTGCCGCAGCGAACCTGTCGCAGGTCAGCTACGTGTTCGGCCCCGGCGGCTCGCCGTCGGATACGCTCTACGTGCGGGCCAATGACGGCAGCGAGTGGAGCAGCTGGAAGGCCTTCACGGCCACCGCAACCAACCAGGCGCCAACGGTCGCGGTCTCGAACGTCGTGACGGTCTCGGGGCAGACCTTTGCTGCTGCGAACCTCGTCACTGCGACGGACGCCGACGGCGATGCCATCACGAAATATGCGCTGTGGGATTCCAACACCAACGGGCGCTGGAACGTTGGCGGAGTGAACCAGCCTGCGAATACCGAGATCGACGTGACGGCGGCACAGCTTGCCCAGGCGACCTATCAGGCCGGCTCGGGTACCGATCAACTCTGGATCCGGGCCAATGACGGCACCGCGTGGGGAGCCTGGCAGTCGTTCAACGTCACGGGAGAGAGCCCGAGCAGCGCCACCATCGTCCCGGGCGGCACCCTGGAATTGACCGGCGGATCGAATGCCGCCGTGACGTTCCAGGGCTCGACGGGGACGCTGAAACTGGACAATTCCGCAAGCTTTGCGGGAACCGTCGCCGGGATGACCGGTTCGGATGCGATCGATTTCGCGAACATCAATTTCGCGAACGTTCACACGCCGACCTTCAGCGGAACCAGTGCGAGCGGCACGCTCACGGTGACGGACGGCACCGTCACGGCGAGTATTATGCTGCTCGGCAACTACATGGCCTCGACCTTCACGACCTCGAGTGATGGCCATGGCGGGACCCTGGTTGTCGATCCGCCGGCGATGCAGGTCAGCCAGCTTGCGCAGCCGCAGCATGCGTGAGGTCTGAAGATAAGGGGCTGCGTGGGCCTGTCGCGGGCCCACCGCAACCAGATACCTCGACCAGCAGAAACAAAAAGGCCCGCCTCCCGGCGGGCCTTTTCGTGTCTTGCGACGCTTGCGGGATTCCATGCAATACCGAATGCTTCGTCGCCCTGCGACTGATTACGCAGTCGAACTGTTGCAGGCTGCTTCCGCCGGCGCCTCGTCGGCATTCGGGTCGGCCGCGGCGGTGGCCCAGGCGAGCTCGACGAGTGTCACGATGCGCCGGCCGGCACCGTCAAGCTGGCAGACGATCAGGCCCTGCTCCTCGATGTAGGTCAGAAGATGCCGGGCGCGGCGCAGCGAGTGCGTGCCATAGGCGCGCGCGATCGCTGCGTCGCTCGGGCAGGGCCAGCCTTCCTTCGCGGCGCGGGCGATCATCATGAAGACGCCCTGCATGTCCTCGGGCAGGATGGCGGCACGCAGCGAGACATCCTGCCACGCGTCGTCCTCCGCCATCTCGGTGCCGAGCCCGGCGCGGGCGCGCGTCAGCATGCGGCGAAAATCGGTCAGCTCCGGCACGACGGCACCGAGACCCTCGATCCGGCAGCGGACCACGAACTCCTGATAGAGCACGCCGATGGCGCGGAAGCCGGCGTCGGGCTCGGCGAGGATCGCGCGCAGGATGCGATCCAGCCGCTCACGCCGCTCGGCCAGCTGCTCGGCGCTCGGCGGCGGCTCCGTGGCTTCGGGATATTGCTCCGGTGCCGGCTGCTTGGCGGCCATCAGCTGGCAGAGCAGGTCGGGCGGCGGTGTCCGGCGCGGCGGCCTGGCCGCCGTTTCAGGTGGCGGCGCGGCCAGGATAATCGCGCGTGCATCCTCGAGCGCTGCTTCAGGCAGTGGCATCAGCCGCGGCGCGGCGTTGCGTGGCTGGGTGTCGGTCGGACCGATGCGCAAGCCCAGTGGGCGGCGGGAGAGTGCGGGTCCCAGCGCCATGAATTGTCCGCGCTCCAGGTCGCGGAACGCCTCCGCCTGCCGCCGCTCCATGCCGAGCAGGTCGGCGGCGCGTGCCATGTCGATGTCGAGGAAGGTCCGGCCCATCAGGAAGTTCGATGCTTCGGCGGCGACATTCTTGGCGAGCTTGGCCAGCCGCTGGGTCGCGATGATCCCGGCAAGCCCGCGCTTGCGGCCGCGGCACATCAGGTTGGTCATTGCGCCGAGCGAGAGCTTGCGCGCCTCGTCGGAAACTTCGCCCGCGATCGCCGGCGCGAACAGCTGCGCCTCGTCCACCACCACCAGCATCGGATACCAGTGGTCGCGGGCGACCTCGAACATGCCGCCGAGGAAGGCCGCGGCGCGCCGCATCTGGTTCTCGGCGTCGAGCCCCTCGAGATTGAGCACGGTGGAGACGCGATGGATGCGCACGCGCTCGCCGGCGACCTGCAGGCTGCGCTCGGTATGGTCCTCGGCATCGATGACGAGGTGACCGAATCGCTCGGCCAACGTAACGAAGTCACCCTCGGGATCGATGATGGTCTGCTGCACCCATGGTGCGCTCTGTTCCAGCAGCCGACGCAGCAGATGGGATTTGCCGGAACCCGAATTGCCCTGCACCAGGAGGCGCGTCGCCAATAGCTCCTCGAGGTCGATGGCCGCCGAAGCGCCGGCCGTCGTTTGTCCCATCTCGATCGCTACGGTCATGTCCCGACTCAAATTGTCATTGCGGCACGCGGCTTAACAAGCCGATCGCGCCCCGTCGAGCGAACCGCGGCATGATCCCCAGGCGCGACCGGGACCTGGACAAGTGTGATGCTCGTTTGACGAGATGATGATTGATCGAGCCACTACAACGTGTTTAATCTGCTTGATGATCTGAACAATCTTTCGCGTCAATTTCGGTTCAGATGCGCGATCCGGCCGGTTCGGACCCGCTTCACATTCAATCAGCCCGTCGAACTCGATGCCTGAGTTCAATTATGACGCATTCATTTCCTACCGCCGGTCCGACGGGATTGCCGTTGCACGGTGGCTGAGACGCGCGCTTGTCGGCTTTCGTCTTCCGGCCGCGCTGCGCGACGTCTATGGCCGGAAGCTGCGCGTCTATCTCGATTCGGCTTATGAGCGGGGCACCAGCGACTTCTACCAGCAAAGCATCAGGCCGGCGCTGCTGTCCTCGCGATACCTCATTGTCGTCGCGACGCCGAGCGCGATGCGGCGCCCGGGAGGTGTCGAGGACTGGATCGAGCGCGAGATCCGGGATTTCGCCACGGGCCCCGGTGCGGGTAACGTCATCGTCGCCCGAGGCGCGGGCGATTTCGACGGACCGCTGCCCGGCGGCTTGAAGGAAACGTTCCCGAATATCGAGATCGTCGACTTGAGAGGCGCGGGACGATTCTGGTTCCTGAGCTTCTCACGGGTCGTCCGCCTGAGCGCGGAAAAGCTGAAGATCGTCGCGCCCCTGTTCAACATCCCGCCCGACGAGATGCCACGGCTCCGGCAGGAAGAGGAGAAGCGGCAGCAGACGCAGTTGGGCGCCGTCGCGGGCGCGACGCTTGGAACACTGGTCGCAGTGGGCAGTCTCAGCGTGGTCGCCCTGATCAACCAGCACAAGGCGATCCGTGCCAATGACGACAGCATGTTCGCGGCATCCAGCATGGTTGAGGAGGCGGTCAATCTGAGCGCCGGTGATGCTTCCACTTCGCGGACACGCCGGCTCATCATCGGCCGCGGTTGCGATCTGCTCGACAAGGCGGATCAAGGGACGACGAACGATCCCCCGATCAACGGGGTTGTAACCTGCCGCCTCGAGCGCGGAGCCCACCGCGAGGCACTGCACGAAGACAAGGAGGCGCGCAAGGAATTCAGCGACGCCATCGAACGCGCGGCGCTGAGTCATCAGAGCCGTGCGCGCGTTGATGCGGCATTGGCTCTCCTGCAGGCACGCCAAGCCTATGCCGAGTACCTGATGCGGCAGAAAGATTCGGATGGCGCCAGCCACGCATATGCCGATCTGCTCGAGGACGCCCGGCGGCTCGGCAAGGAGCATGATGGGCGCGCGCAAATTGTCCGGTTCGAGGCCGAGGCGCAGGGCCAGACCGGCGACCTGCACGCTGCCGCAAATCGCCGCCAGGAGGCGGCCGACAGCTATTCCGCCGGTGCCGACGCGCTGAAGCGCTTGCTCGACGCCCGCAGGTCCGACGGTCGCACCGAGGATGATCAGGTCGTCGCATGGCGGGTGCGCCTGTTCCGGCTGGCGGGCCAGCAATATGTCACGCTTGATCGGCCGGATCCTGCCGCCGAGCAGTTCAAGCTTGCTGTCGGTGCCGGCGCATCCGACGACGGCAAGCCCGCCGACGCATCCGTCGCGTATGAGGTGGCTATCGCCCAGGCCTACACGCTCCTGATTGAGCGCAAGCGCGGAAATGCCGCCGCTGCCGCGGATGCCAAACAGGGGGCCCTCAACAGCGTCGACGCGATCGCAGCTTCCGATGCGGAGGCTGGCCTCAAGCGGCTCGCCGCCGATCTCAAGCGCTGGATCGAACAGCAGGGGAATTGAGGGTGGACATCTCCGGCAGCGCGCGCCTTGTGACCGCAACGCTGGCATCGTTCGTCGTGAGCGCGGCTGTGCTCGGCGGCGCCGGATATTCAGCGTCGCGTATCCTGGTCGCGCCGCCGCGGGACGTGTTCCGAGCCGCGGCGTTTGACATGGAGCTGGCGCGCGGCTGGTGGTGCGAACAGGACGACAGTGAATTTGTCTGCTCGCCGCCCGGCAAGCCTCCCCATGCGGCCATCGCGATCATCGCGATGAAGGAGCGCAATTCGCAGGACAATCTGCAGGCCTACGAGGACCACCTGAAGCAGCGGCAAAGGATCGGAGACGAAGCGACCGGCAAGCTGTCCGACGTCCGCTCTGTTGGACGCACGATGATTGGTTCGCACGAATGGGTCGAGGCGCTGCATTCCGGTTCGGAACTACCCAATTTCGACACCTACTATCTCGCCACCAACACATCAGAGCTCGGTATCCTCGTCACTCTGTCGGTGCACAAGGACTACGCCGACAAGTATGTCGCCGAACTCAAGCAAATGATCACAACGCTCAAGATCTATCAAAAGTGAGACACGCCGCGCTCCGGCCACGCGGCTTGGGAGAGGTGGTCAGACCGCAACCTTGATCCGGCGGTTCTGGCGGCCCTTGTTGTCGATCTTGACGATGCGCGCGGGGCGGGCCTGCCCGGTCGACGTCAGATGGGTGCCGCCGCAGGCCTGCCGGTCGAGACCGAGGATCTCGACGATTCGGACAAGGCCATCCGCCCCGACCGGCGGAGCGACGGCCTTGCTGCGAAACAATCCGGGTGTGGCCTCTGCTTCGGTATGCGCCATGAAGGCGGCGCTCACCGGAAGGTCCTGCCGGATGATGTCGTTCAGCGGTGCCTCGAGCGCCCGCAGTCGTTCATTGTTGGCGCCGGGCAGATCGAAATCGACCCGGAAGCTGCCGTCGGCATTGAGTTGCGCCCCGGTCAGAAGCGCGCCGCCGAACTGCGTATAGACCAGCGCGTTGACGACGTGGGCGAGCGTGTGCAGTTCGCACATCAGCGCGCGAAATGCCGGCTCGACTTCGAGCATCACCTTGCCGGAGATCAGGCCGTCGCAGGGGACCATGTGCCAGAGGCCGCGTTCGTCACGCGCGAGGGCGGTCACCGGCAGCACGCCGCCGGACCATCTCAGAACCCCGCGGTCGGCAAGCTGTCCGCCGCCGCCCGGAAAGAACGGCGAGTGTTCGAGCAGGATGGCTCCGGGCCGCGCGTCGAGCACGTCGGCTTCGAGCTGCAGGATGTCGGGATGGTCGTGAGTAAAGGCGCGGGACATCCCGTCACTCCAAAGCGTTTTCGAGCGAAGCGGATACTGGTTCGTGTGAAGAAAGCACTTTGCGCACCGGCCGGCTATTCCGCCGGCTTCGCGGCCGCCGACGCCTGCGCAGCCACGGCCGGCTTCGGCGCCTTGTCGACCTTCTTCGACCAGGAGCGGTAATAGGCGAGCACGGTCATCAGCACGATGCCGATCGCGCTGACCAGGATCTGGATCCAGAGGCTGCCGGAGACCTCGACCAGCACCACATGCGCGACCACGGCAAGGAACACGCCCGAGCAGAACACCTCGAGCGACTGCTGGCCGCATTTGATGATCGGCTGGAACAGCGGCCATTCATATCCGGACCATTCGCGCGGCAGGAAGCGTGTGACGAAGAAGGCCAGCACCACGAAGTGCAGCACGCGATAGGGCGCGAGGTTGGTCTTGTCGTTCGGGTTGAAGGCGTCATAGAGCCAGGCCGGCATCGCCTGGCCCAGCTCCGGGAAACGGCCCGCCAGCGTCATGACCAGCGCGAACAACAGATAGGCGCCGCCGAGCCACAGGAAGGCGCGCGAGCGGATGAATGTGATCGATTCGCTGGCGCCGCCGAGCGCAAACCAGCCGCCGAACACGAACAGGAACTGCCAGCAGAACGGGTTGAAGTACCATGAGCCGCCTGGATAGGCCGGCAGATTCCAGCCGAAATGCCGTGCGGCGAGATAGAGCAGGAACGAGGCTGCCAGCGTCAGATTGAGCTTCCGCAGCATCGCCCACAGCACCAGCGGATAGACCAGCATCAGCGCGATGTAGAGCGGCAGCACGTCCATGTTGACCGGTTTGAACGCCAGCAGCAGGCCTTGATAGAGCGTCTCGGCCGGGTTCTGCATGAAGCCCGCGACGTTGAATTCGTTCTCGAGATTGGGGTCGTGATAGCGCTGCGCGAGATAACCGATCTCGGCGATGTAGATCACGAACAGCAGGACATGCGCGACATAGATCTGCCAGGCCCGCTTGATCAGCCGGGTGGCGCCGATCACGGTGCCGCGCTCCAGCATCATGCGCGCATAGACAAAGGACGCGGTGTAGCCGGAGATGAAGACGAACAGATCGGCCGCGTCGCTGAAGCCGAAATTCTTCTGCGTGATCCAGTTCACGGCGTTGTTCGGGATGTGATCGAGATAGATCGCCCAGTTGGCGAAGCCGCGCAGCAGATCGAGGCGATAGTCGCGGCCACGCGGCGGCAGAACAGCCTTGACGTCCATCGATTCGCTCCATCCCCAGTGCCCGCGAGTCCAACCGCGGGTCGCCCATGGCATCATACTAGAACAGGATTTCGACGGTTGTGTATTGGTTTCTGGGAAAGGATCATCTCACGACAGGACAAACAGCGCTGAATTTGGGTCAAATCATCCGCGCGGCCGAAGCCAGGGCCGCGCACCGGCGCTAACGCTGAACGAACCCGTTGTGCAGTGTGGTGAACAGCGTCTTGCCCTTCTTCACCAGATCGTATTTGCGGCCATAGAGCAGCCACACCGCGGTCAGGTGGCACATGCCGCCCATCATCAGCGACATCGCGGTGTAGGGGTCGAGGTTGCGGCGATAGGTGCCGGCGCGGATCGCCTGCTTGATCAGCTGCACGTAGCGCCGCGCATATTTGTCGACCGCCTTCTTGACCCGCGGCTCGGCGGCAAGGACGCTCGGCCATATCTCCAGGAAGAACACGCGGCCCCAGCTCGGGTTGTCCTTGATGTACTGGAAGTTGGTCAGGAAGATGATGCGAAGCTGCTCGACGGGATCGCCGCCCTTCACCAGCAGCGGCTCGGTCTTCTGATACAGCGCTTCGAAATTGCCCTCGGGCACATCCAGCACCAGCGCGCGCTTGTTTTCGAAATAATCATAGATGCTGGAGAGCGGTACTTTCGCCGCCGCGGCGACCTCGGTGAGCGAGGTGCCGTCGATGCCCCGCTGGCCGAACAGCTTCGTCGCTGCCGAAAGAATCTGCTCGCGCCGATCGCGACTGCGTTGTTGCTTGAGCTTGAGCGTCGTCCCCGAAGCCACTTCCTTCTCCCATCCCGCAAAAACAGTAAGACAGCGAAAGTGGATCACCAAGACCTATTGCAACATAAAGTGGAAGAGGCCGTTGTCAGATTGACGCGTTCCGCCGTTGATGATTGCGGAACGCGTTGCGGGCGATGATCTGCCGCATGATCTCGGATGTGCCATCCAGAATGCGGACCACCCGCGTTTCCCGCCAGATGCGCTCGATCGGCAGATCCCTGGAATAACCGGCACCACCGAATAGCTGCATGGTCATGTCGGCCATCCGCTGCACCATGTCGGCGCCGGTATATTTGGACAGTGCCGCCGCGGCGGTGCGGGCGGCGGCGTCGCCCTGATCGTAGCGCCAGGCTGCCTCATAGGCGACCAGGCGTGCGGCATGCAGCGCGCTCGCCATGTCGGCGATCTGCCACTCGATGCCTTGATGGTCGCGCAGCTTGCGTCCGAACGTCTCGCGCGCCGAGACATGGTCGAGCGCGTAGTCCAGCAGCTGGCTCGCCGCGCCGACGCAATAGGCGCCCCAATGCGTGCGTCCGGCATCCAGGCACCGCATCGCGATGGCAAATCCTTCGCCCTCCTGGCCGAGCAGGTTCTCGCGCGGAACGTGGCAGTCTTCGAAGATCACCTCGGCATGCGCCGAGCCGCGGCCGGCGGCCATCTCGACCAGGCGGCCGATGGAGAGGCCCGACGTCTTCGCGTCCACGACAAACGCCGCGATGCCCTTCGCGCCCGCCGACGGGTCGAGTGTGGCGAACACCGTGAAGACGCCGGCGACCGGCGCATTGGTGATGTAGGTCTTGCTGCCGTCGAGCACGTAATGATCGCCGTCCCGCCGCGCCGTGGTCTGGATGCGGGCGGCATCCGATCCGGCGTTCGGCTCGGTCAGCGCAAAGGCGCCGATCATTCGTCCACTGGCGAGTTCGGGCAGATACCGGTCGCGAACCGGGGGTTGCGCAAAGAACTCGATCGCCTTCGATCCGATGTGAACGTTGACCCCGCTCAGATAGTAGAACGCGGTGTGCGCCTTCGCGAGCTCCTCGATCGCGAGGCAGCTGCCGAGCATCGAGAGGCCGAGCCCGCCGAATTGCTTCGGCGTGTTGGTGCCGAACAATCCCATCCTGCGCAGGCCGGCCATCGCGCTCTCCGGCACCTCGCCGGTTGCCTCGATCGCGGCATCGTGGGGCTTGAGCTCGCTGCGCACAAATTCGCGGATCCTGCCTTGCAGAGCGCGGAGATCGTCGGGAAGCTCGAAATGCATGGCGGGCCCATATTTCGAATAATCTTCGAAAAAATGTGCGCCGCCATTCCGGCGGTGTCAACATTTCGCAGGAGCGCCGGCGAACAAGGCGGTGTGAGCAGGGTACGGGGTGAGAGCGGCCGGGAAGGTCGGAATGCTGTCCCCGATACTTTCCGCCGCAAGTTTGTCCATTTCTTGCGCGATAAAACCACGAGTTGTGGTTAGGCAATCTGTCGCTGGGGGAAGAAATGACGCTGCACTTGTTCCGATCGGCTCGTTCCGCGCGCACCATCGTCGGCCTTGCCGCAGCCCTCTTGATCGGGCTTGCGTCGCCGGCCATTGCTCAGCAGTCCCCCGCCGGCAGCGCGCTGGCCCGCGTGCTCGTGCTCGGCACCGGCGGCACCATCGCGGGCCAGGCCAATGCACGCGCCGGCAATGCCTATGATTCGGGCAAGGTCAGCGCGGCGAACCTGATCGCCGCCATTCCGGGCATCGACAAACTCGCCCAGATCTCGGCCGAGCAGATCTCGTCGATCGGCTCGCAGGACATGAACGACAAGGTCTGGTTCGACCTCGTCAAGCGCATCCGAACCGCGATCGACAACAAGGAAGTCGACGGCATCGTCATCACGCACGGCACCGACACGATGGAGGAGACGGCGTTCTTCCTGCAAAGCGTGCTGGACACCGACATGCCGGTCGTGCTGGTCGGATCGATGCGGCCTTCGACCGCGATCGGCGCCGATGGCCCGGCCAATCTCTACGAGGCGATGCGGGTCGCGTCGGCGCCGGAATCCCGCGGCCGCGGCGTGCTGGTGGTGCTTGACGACACCATCCATGCCGCGCGCTGGGTGCAGAAGACCAATACCACCAGCGTCGAGACGTTCCGCTCGCCCGATGCCGGTCCGGTCGGTTATGTCGACACCGGCTCGCTCCGCTACCTGCAGCCGGTCGCACCAGCCAAACGTGCCGGGCTGAAGCTGCCGGATGCGCCGCCCTTGCCGCGGGTCGACATCATCTATTCGCACGCCAACATGGATGCGGCGGAGGTCGAGGATGCGGTCAAGCGCGGCGCCAAGGGCATCGTGCTGGCCGGCGTCGGTGATGGCAATTCATCAAAGGGCGCGATCGATGCGCTGGCGGCCGCGGCGAAGCAGGGTGTAGTCGTGGTGCGTTCCACTCGGGTTGGCTCGGGCTATGTCAATCGCAACGTCGAAGTCGAGGACGACAAGCTCGGCTTCGCGGTCTCGCTCGATCTCAATCCGCAGAAGGCGCGCCTGCTGCTCCAACTCCTGATCGCCAACGGCGTCACCGAGTCCTCGGCGGTTCAACAGGCGTTCGGGCGGTAGACCGTCAGTTTTGACGCACCGCCCGCGGGTCTCGCCGCCTCCGGTTCCGCCGACGCTTGCCCTGCTCGCCGCGCCGCGAGCAGCAGGTCGCGCGCTTCCGCGATGCGCGACATCACGGTGGTGACGGGAAC
Organism: Bradyrhizobium sp. USDA3010; assembly: GCF_056429065.1. Taxonomy (NCBI): domain Bacteria; kingdom Pseudomonadati; phylum Pseudomonadota; class Alphaproteobacteria; order Hyphomicrobiales; family Nitrobacteraceae; genus Bradyrhizobium; species Bradyrhizobium sp. USDA3010. Next base: position 104,684 of record NZ_JBWJZD010000001.1, on the reverse strand, counting down.
GCCGGTGACCTCGGCGATCTCCTTGTAGGAGAGATGGATCATTTCGCGCAGTGCGATGACCTCGCCGAACGGCGCGGGCAGGTCGTCGACGAGTTGCCGGATTGTCGGCGAAGCGCGCCGGCCGAACGTTTCCTTGTTGCCGGCCTCGTCCGTCGGCGAGCCGCGGCGGACGAGCATCTCGCCAAGTTTTTCCTGGCAGACGGTTTTGAGGATCGCGAGCAGCCACGGCCTGATGGCGGTGCCACGAAAGCCGTCGAACTGGCACAGCGCGCGCAGATAGCAGTCCTGCACGGCCTGTTCGGCGTCCGCATCGGTTCGCATCAGGATCCGGGCGAACGCATAGGCATCGTCGAGCCAGGGCAACGTGGCATCCCGAAACTGCTGCGCCGTTTTATTCCCGGCTTTCGCACTACGCATCATAGGGTTGCATCTCGTGAATGGGTTTACCGTCAATCGGCGGAGTGGTATCAGGCTCCCCGCCGGAATCGTGGACCGTCGCGCCAAGCGTAGGGACAGGAACGACATGCGCGTATCGGGCAGCAGGCGCTCGATCGTGTCAGCGTCGTGATCGATCGGGCGTTCGGAGCACGGATCATGTCCGAGACACAGGTGCCCAACCGCTTCTCGATCTTCCATCATGGGCTGGCGAAAGGGCCGGCCTATGAGGCCTGGCGCGAGGGCATCTGCCGCGGCTTCTGCCGGCTCGACGTCGGACCGACCGACGACAACTGCATCGATTGCCATAACGAATTCACGCTGCTGCATACGGTCGCCATCGCGACGCCACACGGCGGCTCGGCCCGTTTTGCCCGCACCCGCGCGCTTCTGAGCGACGGCTGCGACGATTTGGTGCTGATCTTCGCGACCCGCGGCAGGGTGCAGGTCACACAAGGCAGCACGGCGATCGAGCTCAAGCGCGGCCAGATGTGCCTCACCGAAATGAACATCGTCGGCACCGCCGATCTCACCCGGTCCGGCAGCTTTACGACGACGCGGTTTCCGCGGCGCCTCTTGCTCCAGGTCACCCCCATGGCGGAGACCCAGCTGGCGCGCGCGCTTGGGCGGGAGCCGGCCTTGAGCGCGATGATCGCGCGCTATTCGGCGCTTTGCACCGAACTTGCCGGCGATCTGGATGTGCCGGGCCAGCAGGCGGCGGCGCATCATCTGGCCGATCTTGTCGGCCTCGTGCTCGGCAGCAGCGCCGAGACAAAGGAGCTCGCCGCACGGAACGGCGTGGCGAAAGCGCGGCTCGATCTGATGAAGGCCGATGTCCTGAAGAACCTCGACAATGGCGGGCTCACGATCGAGGCCATAGCAAAGGCGAACGCGCTGAGCACGCGCCAGGCGCAACGCCTGTTCGCGGCCGAAGGGACCACGTTCTCGGAATATGTCCTCGAGCAGCGCCTGCTGCTGGCGCGCCGGCTGCTGCTGCACGCGCAGGGCGCCGACCGCAAGGTCAGCGACATCGCCTATACGGTCGGCTTCAACGATCTGTCCTATTTCCATCGCGCGTTCCGCCGCAAGTTCGGCGCAGCGCCGGCGGAGATGCAGATGGAACTGGGGCGCCGGCATTGAACGCGTTGCGCTGCTGACGTAGATCAGGGGGATCAGCTTCACCCCAACGCGTGTAGTCCCAATGCCCCTCTGGACTTGCGAACAATGCGGCGCGCAATTTCCTGAAGCCGCGACGCCGCCACCGTCCTGCCCGATCTGCGAGGACGAGCGGCAATATGTGAACTGGAAGGGACAGGTCTGGCTGACGCGCGAGGAGCTCGCGCAGCGGCATCGGCTGGTCTGGCGGGACGATCTTGGCCTCGTCGGACTGGCGCTGGAGCCATCCTTTGCGATCGGGCAGCGTGCGCTCTTGGTGCCCGACCGCGGCGGCTGCGTGATGTGGGACTGCGTGCCGCTGGCAACGTCTGATGCGATCGCGCATGTCAGGTCGCTCGGCGGGCTGAAGGCGATCGCGATCTCGCACCCGCATTATTACGGCGCGGTCGCTGACTGGAGCGCGGCGTTCGACGATGCGCCGGTCTATCTGCACGGCGACGATGCGCAATGGGTGACGCGGCCCTATCGGTCGATCGTGCCGTGGCAAGGCGACAGCCATCGCATCTCCGACGACATTCTCCTGGTGCGTGCCGGAGGCCATTTCGCCGGCGCCACCATGCTGCATTGGCGCAAGGGGGCGGACGGGCGCGGCGCGCTCCTGACCGGCGACATCGCGATGGTGGCGATGGACCGAAGCTCGGTCAGCTTCATGTACTCCTACCCGAACTACATCCCGCTCAACGCTTCAGCAGTCCGCCGCATCGCGCGCACGGTCGAGCCGCTGGCGTATGATCGGATCTACGGCGCCTGGTGGGGCAAGAACATCGCAACCGATGCCAAGGCGGCGTTCGACCGTTCCGTCACGCGCTATCTCGCTGCGATCTCGGGCTGACGGTTTCCCCCGCTCGTCTTGCCACGCGGCGCGATCGCGCTATATCAGGGCTTTCCCTCCACTTACCGTTTGTCCGAGTTTCCCGCATGACCACAATCGCCGCCGCCGAATCCCAGCCGTTCCAGGCCGAGGTTGCCGAATTGCTGCACCTGATGGTGCATTCGGTCTATTCCGAGACAGATATCTTCCTGCGTGAACTGATCTCGAACGCATCCGACGCCTGCGACAAGTTGCGCTACGAGGCGATCGCCAATCCCGGCCTGATCACCGACGGCACGCCGCCGGAGATCAGGATCGTCCCGAACAAGGCGGCCGATACGCTGTCCGTGGTCGATACCGGCATCGGCATGGAGCGTCAGGAGCTGATCGACAATCTCGGCACCATCGCGCGCTCCGGCACCAGATCGTTCCTGTCGAAACTGACCGAAGCCAAGGACGGCGCCAACCTGATCGGCCAGTTCGGTGTCGGCTTCTATGCCGCCTTCATGGTCGCCGAGAAGATCGTCGTCACCAGCCGCCGTGCCGGCTCTGACGAGGTCTGGGTATGGTCGTCGGAAGGCGGCAGCGGTTTCGAGATCGCGCCGGCGAGCGATGAGGCCGCCAGCCGCGTCACGCGCGGCACCGAGATCGTGCTGCATCTGAAGAAGGACGCCGCCAAATATCTCGAGGCTTACGAGATCGAGCGCATCGTCCGCGAATATTCCGACAACATCCAGTTTCCGATCCTCTTGGTGCCGGAGGAGGGCGAGCCGCGCCAGATCAACTCGGCGAGTGCGCTGTGGCAGCGCTCGAAATCCGAGCTGACGCCTGAAGACTACGCCCAGGCCTACAAGCAGATCGCGGGCGCGTTCGACGAGCCGGCGATGACGCTGCATTACCGCGCCGAGGGCCGCCAGTCCTACGCCGTGCTGCTGTTCGCGCCGTCGCAAAAGCCGTTCGACCTGTTCCAGGTCGAGCGCAAGGGCAAGGTCAAGCTCTATGTCCGCCGCGTCTTCATCGCCGACGATGCCGAGCTGCTGCCGGCGTACTTGCGCTTCATCCGCGGCGTGATCGACAGCGAGGACCTGCCGCTCAACATCTCGCGCGAGATGCTGCAGAACAATCCGCAACTCGCCCAGATCCGCAAGGCCGTCACGAGCCGCGTGATCGGCGAATTGGAAACGCTCGGCGAGAAGGAGCCGGAGACTTTTATAAAGATCTGGGACGCATTCGGGCCGGTCATCAAGGAAGGTCTATGGGAGGATTTCGAGCGCCGCGAGAAGCTCCTGGCGCTGGCGCGCTTCACCACGACGTCGGGCGAGAAGCGCTCGCTGAAGCAGATTGTCGACGACTTCAAGCCGAACCAGACCGAGATCTATTATCTGGTCGGCGACAGCGTCGAGCGGCTGAAGTCGAACCCGAAGCTGGAATCGGCGCGCGCCCGCGGCATCGAGGTGCTGCTGCTGACCGATCCGGTCGATGCGTTCTGGACCTCGGCGCCGCTCGAGTTCGGCGGCAAGCCGCTGAAGTCGCTGAGCCAGGGCGACGTCGATTTCGGCCTGATCCCGCTGGTCGACGACAAGCAGGACAAGAAGGACGAGCCCGCTGCCGATGCCGCGACCACGATCGCCGTAATCAAGGACGCGCTCGGCGCGCGCGTCTCCGATGTCCGCGCCTCGCAGCGGCTGACCGCGAGCGCATCGTGCCTCGTCGCCGGCGGCGACGCGCGCGACCGCGCGCTAGAGCGGCTCCTCGCCCAGCAGAACCGCGGCGAGATCACCAAGCCGATCCTCGAGATCAATTTGCGCCATCCGCTGGTCGCAGCGCTCGCGACCGACACCGCGCAGGCGAAGGATCTGTCGCTCCTGCTGTTCGAGCAGGCGCAGATCCTCGACGGCGAGATGCCCGACGATCCGGCCGCCTTTGCCAGCCGCATGAACCAACTCGTGCTGCGGGGATTGGGGAAGTAGGGGCACTCGTAGCCCTCTTATCCCGTCATCCTGAGGAGCGCGCTCTTGCGCGCGTCTCGAAGGATGCATGGCCGAGCTGTTGCAGTGAGGCCGTGCATGCTTCGAGACGGCCGCTGCGCGGCCTCCTCAGCATGACGGGACTGGCAGTTCGTAGCCCGGATGAAGCGCAGCGCAATCCGGGGGCACTTCAACCGCCGAGGAAGATCCCGGATTTCGCTGCGCTTCATCCGGGCTACGCATTTGCGAGAATGGCAAGGCTGTTCGGCGCCTCACCCCGGCGCTTGACAGCCCGCGGCCCGTTGATGTTATGTTATAACATAACATCATGCGAATGCCCCATGTCCCGCCGCCGCCCGTCCCTCCAGCAACTGTTTGATCTCGATGCAGAAACTCCCCGTCACCATCTTGTCCGGCTTCCTCGGGGCTGGAAAGACCACTTTGCTGAACCACGTGCTGAACAACCGCCACGGCCTGAAGGTTGCGGTGATTGTGAACGACATGAGCGAGGTGAACATCGACGCCGACCTCGTCCGCGATGGCGGTGCGAACCTGTCCCGGACTGACGAAAAACTGGTCGAGATGAGCAATGGCTGCATCTGCTGCACGCTGCGCGACGATCTCCTGAAAGAGGTGCGCGCGCTCGCCGAGAGCGGCCGCTTCGATTATCTCCTGATCGAATCGACCGGCATTTCCGAGCCCCTGCCGGTCGCCGCGACCTTCGAGTTTCGCGACGAAGATGGCCGGAGCCTCTCCGACGTCGCGCGCCTCGACACCATGGTCACGGTGGTCGACGCCGCCAATCTCTTGAAGGACTATGCCTCGACCGATTTCCTCAGCCAGCGCGGCGAGGCGCTCGACGGCGACAAGCGCACCTTGGTCGATCTCCTGGTCGAGCAGATCGAGTTCGCCGACGTCGTCGTGCTGAACAAGGTCGATGCGGCAACGCCGGCCGAGCGCGCGGCCGCGGCGACCATCGTGCGCGCGCTCAATCCCGACGCCGACCTCGTCGAGGCGAATTTTGCAGACGTGCCGTTCGACCGCGTGCTCGACACCGGCCGCTTCGACCATGAGCGCGCGCAGCAGCATCCGCTTTGGCACAAGGAGCTTTACGGTTTCGCCGAGCATGTGCCGGAGACCGAGGAGTACGGCATCACGAGCTTCGTCTATCGCGCGCGGCGCCCGTTCGATCCGGTGCGGTTTCACGGCTTCCTGCGCGAGAGCTGGCAAGGCGTGATCCGCGCCAAGGGCCATTTCTGGATCGCGACGCGCCCGGATTGGTGCGGCGAGATGAGCCAGGCCGGCGCCATCGTGCGAACCGAAGGCCTCGGCTCGTGGTGGGCCGCGATCCCGCGCGAGCGCTGGCCGGATCATCCGGACTGGCGGCTGATGATGCAGCGGAGCTGGAACGATCTCTACGGCGATCGCCGGCAGGAGCTGGTCTTCATCGGCTCCGGCATGAACGAAGCCGACATCCGCCGCCGGCTCGATGCCTGCCTGGTCGCGGGCAGGCCGGGTATGGACCCGCAGGCCTGGGCAAAACTCCGCGATCCGTTTCCGCCGTGGAGACGAACGGGCGAGGCGGCGTGAAGGCATTTTGATCCGGCGCATGATGCCGTCCCCGTCATCCTGAGGAGCGCGTAGCGCGTCTCGAAGGATGCACGGCCCCGTTGATGGCCGTCGACCCTTCGAGACGCCGCTTCGCGGCTCCTCAGGGTGACGGGACCTAGCTCCGCTCGGGCTGCGCTTTCAAAACCCCGTCCCAACCCGCGCCGTATCTGCTAGAGAGTTTCGTGGCAGGCGGAAACAGCACGGCGTTGCGATGGCTGGCGGCAGCGAGATCTTCTACGGCGGCATTCCGGTGTTTCGCGGCTTCGCGCGCCTGATGGATCCGGCGCTGTATGCGCCGTTGCCCGACGACTGGACGGTCGGCGTCGCCGATATCGTCGAGTCGACCAAGGCGATCGCGGCGCAGCGCTACAAGGCGGTCAACATGGCCGGCGCCGCGGTGGTCGCCGCCGTCACCAATGCGCTGGATGGCCGCGAATTCCCGTTCGTGTTCGGCGGCGATGGCGCGAGCTTCGCGGTCGCGCCCGCCGATCTCGACAGAGCGCGCGACGCACTCGCCGCAACCGCGCGCTGGGTGCGCGATGATCTCGATCTGGTGCTGCGGGTGGCGTTGGTGCCGATCGCCGCGATCCGCGCCGCGGGTGCCGACGTGCGTGTCGCGCGCTTCGGGCCGTCAGCCAATCTGTCCTATGCGATGTTCTCCGGCGGCGGTCTTGCGTTTGCCGATGCCGCGATGAAGCGCGGCGAGTTCGCGCTCGATCCGGCGCCTGAGGGCACGCAGCCCGATCTGTCCGGCCTGTCCTGCCGCTTCGAGGTGATGCCGTCGGCGCGCGGCGTCATCCTCTCGGTCTTGGTGCTGCCGGCGAACGACGCCGATCCCGCCGCCTTCCGCAAGGTGATCGAAGACCTCGTCGTCCGGATCGAGAAAAGCCCCGATGCGGGACGGCCCGTGCCGCCGGGCGGCCCGCCGCTGCGCTTTCCGCCGCAGGGCATCGAATACGAAGCGCGCGCCAGGCGATTCGGCGGACCGCTTGCGATGCGGCGCGCCGCGGTGCTGGGCTTTGCGTTGTGGGCCTTTGTCGTGTTTCGGCTCGGCCTCAAGGTCGGCACGTTCGCGCCGAAGCTCTATCTGCAGCAGGTGGTCGAGAACTCAGATTTCCGCAAGTTCGACGACGGCCTGCGCATGATCCTGGATTGCACGCCGGAACTCGCCGCCGAGCTCGAGCAGCGCCTGGTTGCCGCCGCCGCGCAGGGCATCGTGCGCTACGGCCTGCACGAGCAGGATGCCGCGATGATGACCTGCTTCACGCCGTCGGTGATGCGCGCCGACCACGTCCACTTCATCGACGGCGCCCGCGGCGGCTACGCCTCGGCCGCCACCGTGCTGAAGACGCGCGCGGTGTAAATCAGCTCCAGCCGTACGCACGATGCACCTCTCCCGCTTGCGGGGGAGGTCGGCGCGCGGAGCGCGACGGGTGGGGGCTCTCACCACAACATGACTCGTGGGGAGAACCCCCACCCCAACCCTCCCCCGCGAGCGGGAGAGGGGCGCAGCTTCTCCGCGGTTACTACTTGGCTAAGAATTACCGTCCCACGCGCGTCCAGATCTCGCCGCCGCATAGCGCGCCGACGCAGCCTTCGACGCGCAGCGTGCTCTCGCCGGTGACCGAGATGCGGCTCGCATAGGTGCCACCATCGTCGGCATTGTAGATCTGGCCCGACCATTTGCCTGCGGCAACCGGCTGCATGCCGGAGAACAGCGGCAGTCCGATGATCGGCCGGTTGGCCAGCGACGGATTGGGATTCTTGTTGTCGACCTGCGGCTTGCCGGTCATCGGATCGATCGGGTCGCGCAGGCTCACCACCACGCCGCAGATTCCGCCGCCGCATTTGCTGACCTTGACGCGGGCATCGCCGGCCTGGGTCTGCCAGACGCCGAAAGGCTCAGGCGCGCCCTGTGCATGCGCAGCAGGCACGGCGAGTGCCGTCGCAATGATTGCGATCACGAATCCGAATTTGCAGGCCATGACGTATTCCCCAAGAGGTCGGCCTGCATAACAAGTCGAAAGATTTCTGCAATGTAATAATCGCGCGGTCGGGCGGGCACGATCCGGAAAAATTTTGTAGCTTTTTTTCGAGGCCGCCATGCTCCGGCAAGGCTCGGAAGGGTGGCGGTGCCTTGCCGCGACCGAAGGCGCAGTGCGAGCCCCGGCCCTCCGGGTCTAGCCCCAGCGGGTCAGCTTGATCGACACGATGGTCGCGAGGCCGAATGCCACCATCGCACCTCCCACCAGCGCAAACAGCGTCCACGCGGGTGCGCTCGCGGTGGCGAGCCACCAGCCGCCGATGCCGACCAGCAGCAGGCGGATAGTCCCGGCCAGCACCGGCCCGCCGACCTTGGCTGCGCCTTGCGAGGAAAAATACAGGCAGACGCCGACGCCGAAGAAGCCGAAGCCCGGGCCGGCCAGCGCGAAATAGGACGAGGCTGCGGCAGTCACGCCGGGATCGGTGGTGAACAGCGCAATCCACAGCGTCGGCTTGAGTGCGACCACGAGGCCGACCACTCCGACGACAAGTCCGGCGACCGTGCCGGCGGTCCATGCCACCTTGCGAGCCCGCGTCACCAGTCCCGCACCGACGGCCATGCCGACCATCGGCACCGAGGCGACGCCGACCGCGAATGCGATCGGGATCAGCAGGAATTCCAGCCGCGAGCCCATGCCGTATCCGGCCAAGGTCTCGGTGCCGAAGCCTGCGAGAATCTTGGTGAAGATCAGAATGGTCAGCACGCTCTGCAGCGGCGACAGGCAGGAGATCGCGCCGACCTTGAGGATGTCGAGGAACATCGCGCGCTGGAAGCTGAAGGCGGCGAAGTCGAGCTTCAGCCGGCTTCGGCCGCTGGCGAGATACCAGGCGAGGAAGATCGCACCACACGTGAAAGCCGTGAGCTGGCCCGCGGCAACGCCGCGCATGCCGAGGCTCGGCATGCCGAACAGCCCGAGACCGAACACGCCGCCGACCGCGATCTGGATCGTCGAGACGGTGATCAGCGTCATCGAGGGGACGCGCATGTCGCCGGTGCCGCGCACAACGGAGGCGAGCGTGTTGACCAGCCAGATCGAGACTGCGCCCGAGAACAGCACCTGCGAGTAATGCATCGATTGTTCGAGCACGCCGCCGCGGCCGCCGAGCAGTGCATAGAAGTTGCGGCCGAAGCCCAGCATCATCACGGTGAAGAACAATCCGGCGCACCCGCCGATGATCGCCGCATGCAGCGCCAGGTCGGCGGCGCGGTCGCGGTCGCCGGCGCCGAGCGCGCGGCTGATCGCCGACGAGACGCCGCCGCCCATCGCGCCGGCCGACATCATCTGCGTCAGCATCGCAAACGGAAACACCAGCGCGATGCCGGCAAGCGGCTCGGTGCCGAGCCGGCCGATATAGGAGGTCTCGGCGACCGCGACCAGCGTCGAGCCGAACATCGCGATGGTGTTGGGGACCGCCAGCCGCAGCAGCGTCGGCAGGATCGGCGCCGTCAACAAATGATCGACCGGTACCGCAGGCGTGGCCGCGGCCGGGTTGATGTCGTCGATCGAGGCATCGATGGTCATGCGTCGGCGGCTCACTTCGGAAGCGGAGGGGGCGCACTGCAATTCGACGCCAGTGAACCAGGCTCGCAATCAATAAATGATGATCGACATGTTACGAGTTCGGGCCCGTCCTCGCCACCCGCGCTCGCGCAGGGGTCACCACGGCAGGCCGCATAGGTCGATCTTGCCCTGGCGCGGCGCGCGGACGATGTCGTTGACGAACGGCGCCATCGCCTCGAAGCGGATCTGCCCGGAAGGCTGTTCGCAATACACCTCGCCGGCGAAGGGATGCCAGCCGCGCGTCTGATAGAATGCGAAATTGTGCGGCTCGCAGAATAAGATTGCAAATTTCACCGCGTCATTGGCACGAATAGTGTGCACGGCGGCATCTAACGCGAGTGACGCATAGCCGCGCCGCCGGCAGTCCTCGCGGGTCGCAACCCCGCCGATGCCGGCGACATGCACCTTGTGGCCATTCCAGGTGATCGTCCGGAAATAGATACCGACATGGCAGGCCAGCCCGCTGTCATCGGACGCGTCGAGCAGCACGCGCAAATCCGCGTGAGCCCATTTGGTGTCCGCCCACTGCTTCTTCTCCATGATATCCGGGCTCCAGACCGCCCGGAGCAGCGGCTCGGCGCGCCGCCATGACGCATCTCCGTTGAGAATGTCGATTTCGATGCTCATCGCCTCAAGTCCTAGGTCTTGGTCCTCGGCTGCGCCGATCTGTCATACACGATCTGAAAATGCGGTGTTTCTCTGCCGTGGAACCTTCTATAAGGGGGACCCGTTAAGTGTAGTCTCCCACCCTCTGTTGGACATTACCCCATGACCTTCACGCTACCCGATCTGCCCTACGCCCACGACGCCCTTGCGCCCTACATGTCCAAGGAAACGCTGGAGTTTCACCACGACAAGCATCACCAGGCCTACGTCACGAACGGCAACAACGCGATCAAGGGGACCGAATTCGAAGGCAAGTCCCTCGAGGAGATCGTGAAGACCTCGTTCGGCAAGAACGCGGCCGTCTTCAACAATGCCGGTCAGCACTACAACCACATCCACTTCTGGAAGTGGATGAAGCCGAATGGCGGCGGCAGCAAGCTGCCCGGCCGGCTGGAGAAGAAGATCAACGAGGATCTCGGCGGCTTCGAGAAGTTCAAGACCGACTTCGCCGCTGCCGGCGTCGGCCAGTTCGGCTCCGGCTGGGCCTGGCTGCAGGTCAAGGGCGGCAAGCTCGAGATCGCCAAGACCCCGAACGGCGAGAACCCGCTGGTCCATGGCGCGGTGCCGATCCTCGGCGTCGATGTCTGGGAGCACTCCTACTACATCGACTACCGCAACCGCCGCCCGGACTATCTGAAGGCGTTCGTCGACAGCCTCGTCAATTGGGATTACGTCGACGAACTGTTCGGCAAGGCCGGCTGAGCGCAGATCGCAATTCGGCTCGACCCTCTTACCCTCCCCGGGAGGGGGAGGGTCGACGCGAATGAAATGAGCGGCGGGGTGGGATGACGGTCTATCCACGCGCGACACCGTCCGTGTTGAGAGATCACCCCACCCCGTTTCGCATTCCGCTTCGCTTCATGCGAACCGACCCTCCCCCTCGAGGGGACGGTGAGCTTGAGCGGCGCGTATTGTGAGCTTCTCGACACACCAGCGGGGGCATTGGTGGGTAACGCGGCAAGCTATCTCCTCGTCTTCTTCGGCGGCGGCCTCGGCGCGACGCTGCGTCACCTGATCAATGTCACTTGCGCGCGCTGCATCGGCACCGCGTTTCCCTACGGTACCTTCATCATCAACATCACGGGCTCGACCGTGATGGGCCTGATTGCAGGCTACCTCGCCTTCAAGGGCGAGGCCTCGCAGCCCTGGCGGCTGTTCCTGATGACCGGCATCCTCGGCGGCTACACCACCTTCTCCGCCTTCTCGCTCGACACCGCGCTGCTCTATGAGCGCGGCGAACTCGGCCTTGCCGCGCTGTATGTCGCGGGCTCGGTGGCGTTGTCGATCGCGGGTCTGTTCGCTGGGCTTGCGATCGTCAGGCATTTGACCTGAGGGGGATTCCTCTGCTCGTCATTCCCCGGTGCGCAATTGCGCACCTGAGGGCTCGCGCAGCGAGAGCCCGGAGCCTGTCATCGGGCGCGCGTTCGCGCGACCCGTTGGTGCTGCCCCGGAATGATGGGGATGGCGGTGCGTCCCCACCCACTGTCATCGCCCGGTCGATGACACCGAGATGAAGTACGCAATGACCGTGCGTCGTATCGCGCGAGAACCATCCACGTCGTCCTGGCGAAAGCCAGGACCCATTACCCCAAATCTCAATTGTTGCACGACGCGGGGGCCACGATCCGCTTCATCACCGATTGCGGTGGTTATGGGTCCTGGCTTTCGCCAGGACGACGCGGGGAGGAGGCGTGCGGCATCACCCCACCATCCGGCGAATCCATTCATCTGCGGAACCCGCCAACCGCCTCGGCCGGCGGCATTTCCCGGCTCCAAATTTCCCTTTGGTAACCTCGCCTTAACCATGATTAGCGTTTGGTTAGGGTCGGAATGCCGCGTGAAAAGCCCTCGTTTTGACATGTTGGCAGGGGAAGCAGGGCTCGGCTTTGGACGGGCCCCCCATGCGACAGATGCAAGAGGCTTTCGCGCAGTTTCGCCGCGCCTGATGCGGCCGTGGAATCGGTGCCGATTGGCGGCCCGCCTGATGGGGACACTTGCGTTGAGAGGATATTGCCGATGAATCCCGCCGACGTGGCTCAGTCAACTCTGCCACTGGCATCGAGCGATGTGTCGTTGATCGCGCTGTTTTGGCAGGCTCATTGGGTCGTCAAATGCGTGATGTTGGGACTTTTGTCCTGCTCGGTGTGGGTCTGGGCGATCGCGATCGACAAGATCCTGCTCTATGCCCGCACCAAGCGGGCGATGGACAAGTTCGAGCAGGCGTTCTGGTCCGGCCAGTCGATCGAGGAACTCTACCGGGCCCTTTCGGCCAAGCCGACCCAGTCGATGGCGGCCTGTTTCGTGGCGGCGATGCGGGAGTGGAAGCGCTCCTTCGAGAGCCAGTCCCGGTCCTTTGCCGGCCTGCAGGCCCGGATCGAGAAGGTCATGAACGTCTCGATCGCCCGGGAGGTGGAGCGGCTGGAACGGCGGCTGCTGGTGCTCGCCACCGTCGGCTCGGCCGGCCCCTTTGTCGGCCTGTTCGGCACCGTCTGGGGCATCATGTCGAGCTTCCAGTCGATCGCGGCCTCGAAAAACACCTCTTTGGCGGTGGTGGCGCCCGGTATCGCGGAAGCGCTGTTTGCGACCGCAATCGGCCTGATTGCCGCAATTCCGGCGACTATTTTCTACAATAAGTTCACCTCGGAGGTGAACCGGCAGGCCGCGCGCCTGGAGGGGTTCGCCGACGAGTTCTCCGCCATCCTGTCGCGTCAGATCGACGAGCGGGGCTAGAGCATGATCGGGAAAAGTGGAGGCCGGTTTTCCGAAAGGATCATGCTCAAACAAAGAACTGAACTTATGATGGTCACTGTTGTGAGCGCACGATCATGGCGATGAGCATGGCAGGGTCCGGCGGTAGTGGCAGACGCCGCCGCGGGCGCAAGCCGGTCATGGCCGAGATCAACGTCACGCCGATGGTCGACGTGATGCTGGTGCTGCTGATCATCTTCATGGTCGCCGCGCCGCTGATGACGTCGAACATCGACATCGACCTGCCGGTCGCGAGCGGCGGCAAGTCGATCTCGTCGAACCAACCGCCGCTGACGCTGTCGGTCAAGCGCACCGGCGGCGGCTGCAACTCGAACGTCGAGCTCTATCTCGGCGACGCGCCGGTCACGGCGGCCGACTTTCCGGCCAAGATCAAGGCGATCGGAGACGCCCGGTCGGATGCCGAAAAGGTGGTTTATCTGCGTGGCGACAAGGATGTCTGTTACACGGATATGATGAAATTGCTCGGGGAGGTCCGGGCCGCGGGATTCAAGGCGAATATCGTCATCATCCCGGAAGGCGGATAGAGCATGATCCGGAAAAGTGGAGACCGGTTTTCCGATCAGATCATGCTCCAATATGAGGCCATGTGCGGCAAGGCACGGGGAGCCTGATTTGAAGGTCAAGGTCGACAAGACTCTGGCGGCATCGATTGTCCTGCACGTCCTCGTGATCGGGTGGGGCCTCGTGTCGTTTTCGACCAGGGCGTACGTGATGCCCGAAGAAGAGTCGGTCGCGGTCGACGTGATCTCCGCCGACCAGCTCTCCCATGTCATGACCGGCCAGAAGGACGGCAAGAAGGAAAATCCCAAGCCGTTGGTCGACAAGGTCGCCGAGGCCAAGCCGGTCGACGACACCGTCGGCAAGGTCGAAGAGAAGAAGCCGCCTGTCGTGACCGACACCGCGCCGCAGCCGGCGCCGAAGGTGGAGAAGCCGGAAGACAAGAAGCCGGATCCGCCGAAGAAGGTCGAGAACAAGCCCGAGAATAAGCCAAAGGAAGAGCCGAAGCCGGTCGAGAAGAAACCCGATCCGGTGAAGCCCGACCCGATCGCCGAAGCAATCAAGAAGGAAGAGAAGAAGCCGCCGCCGAAGCCTGCCGCGCAGGCCGCCAAGCCGCCGCCGGAGCAGAAGCCGAAGGATCGCGTGTTCGACCAGAGCAAGATCGCAGCGCTGCTCGACAAGCGGGACCCGACGCGCGCCGCGGCGACCGGCGATGCACTGAACGCCAACGCTGCGCTCGGCACCTCGAAGGGCAAGGCCGCCGACAACTCCGCGACCTGGGGCGCGATGTTCCGGCAGCAGGTCGAACGCTGCTGGAAGAAGCCTTACGGTGGAATAGAGGCGCAGATGGCGGAGGCCGTGTTCTCAATCCATTTGAAGCGCGATGGTACGCTGGAAGGCATGCCGGTCGTGGTGGGAACGGCGAAGACGCCTTACCTTCGGGTGTATCAGGAGAGCGGCTTGCGCGCGATCATCGAGTGCCAGCCCTATCGGTTGCCTCCAGGTTTCTTTGAGGAGTGGCAGTTCTTTGAGCCGGCCTTTACCGAGCGGCAGAGCTGAGAATGCGCGCCACTGTTTACGAGCATGAGTTCGAGCGATGATTGACAAGACCCGATTGCCTGAAGCGCTGTTTCGTCCGAGCCGCCGGCAGATCCTGTCCGGCATGGCGTCTGCCGGCGTGATGCTGAGTGGTCTCACCGGCCCCGCATCCGCTCAGAAGCGGATCACCATCACCGAGGGCGAGTTTGCGCCGGTGCCGATCGCGATCCCGAACTTTGCCGCCGGCACGCCTGGCGACGCCGAAGTCGGCGTCGGCGTCACGCAGGTGATCACCAACAACCTGAAGCGCAGCGGCTTGTTCGCGCCGATCGATCAGGCCGCTTATCTCGAGAAGCAGATCAACATCGACGCGGCGCCGAACTTCAACAACTGGAAGAGCATCAACGCGCAGGCGCTGGTGACCGGCCGCATGACACGCCAGGGCAACGGGCGCGTGAAGGCGGAATTCCGCCTCTGGGACGTCAACACCGGCCAGCAGCTCGCCGGCCAGCAGTACGACACCTCGGCCGAATACTGGCGCCGCATCGCGCACATCATCTCCGACCAGATCTATGAGCGCATGACCGGCGAGAAGGGCTATTTCGATACCCGCGTCGTGTTCGTCGACGAGAGTGGCGCTGCGGATCGCCGCGTCAAGCGGCTGGCGCTGATGGACCAGGACGGCGCCAATGTGCGCTATCTGACCCGCGGCTCGGATCTCGTGCTGACGCCGCGCTTCTCGCCGTCGACCCAGGAAATCACCTACATGGAGTTCGGGCAGGGCGACCCGCGCGTCTATCTGCTCAACATCGAGACCGGCCAGCGCGAGATCGTCGGCAACTTCCCGGGCATGTCGTTCTCGCCGCGCTTCTCGCCCGACGGCCAGCGCGTCATCATGAGCCTGCAACAGGGCGGCAACTCCAACCTGTTCGTGATGGACCTGCGCTCGAAGTCGATGACGCGGCTGACCGACACGCCGGCGATCGACACCTCGCCATCCTACGCGCCCGACGGCACGCGGCTCTGCTTCGAGTCCGATCGCGGCGGCAAGCCGCAGATCTACGTGATGCCGGCAACCGGCGGCGCGGCACAGCGCATCTCGTTCGGCGACGGCACCTATTCGACGCCGGTGTGGTCGCCGCGCGGCGACTACATCGCCTTCACCAAGCAGGGCGGCGGGCAGTTCGCGATCGGCATCATGAAGCCGGACGGCTCCGGCGAGCGCATCCTGACCTCGGGCTTCCATAATGAAGGCCCGACCTTTGCGCCGAACGGACGCGTCGTGATGTTCTTCCGCGATCCCGGCGGCAACAGCGGTCCGTCGCTGTTCACCATCGACGTTTCCGGGCGCAACGAACTGCGGGTGCCGACCCCGGGTTTTGCCTCCGACCCCGCCTGGTCGCCGCTGTTGTCGTGAGGCTGGCGCAGGGCTGCTCCGGGGAACCCTCGGGCGGTCGGCACTTCTTACCTAGCGCACTGAAACTTATGCCGAATTTCGGCTGTCAATGGGTCGCGGCAACGACTCGCTAACGATGTTCCCTCAGAAAGACTTCACCTGCGATCAGTAAGAGTGCGAGCTGAAAAGGACGCGCGCTCTCAATGCAGTTTGCAAGCCAGACGGGAGAACCGGACCAGACGATGTCGCCGACGATCTCCGCGGCGCTAGTCGATTCCCTGTTCATGAACCCCGCGCCCATGATCTTCGGCGCCTTCGGCCCCGCCATCGCGGGCGCCGTGATTGCGTTCGTCACCGGCAATCTGCTGTCCTGGCTGTGCGTGCCGCTGTTCATCGTGGTGGGTCTGGCGCGCGCGCTGCAGATGTACCGCTATCAGCAGCGCAGTTCCCGTCTCACCGTCGAAGAATCCGTGACGTGGGAGAAGCGCTACCGGATCGGCAGCCTCGCCTACGGCATCGCGCTTGGTCTGTGGGGCGCAGCGGTGCTGCTCACGACCAGCGATGCCGCGGCTCATATGCTCTGCGTGACCACGGTGGTCGCCTACACCTCAGCGGGGGTAGGGCGGACCTTCGGCCGGCCGCAGATATTCCACCAGCATCTGCTGATGTCGATCGGTCCCCTGATCGCGGCGCTGATGTATGTCGGCGGTCCCTATCACGTCGCCCTTGCGCTGCTCAGCCTAGTGTTCTTCAGCGCCATCCGGCACCTCACGTCCAGCCTGCAGCGCATCTACGTCAACGCCTGGATCGCCAAGGAGCGCGAGGCCGCGCTGGCGGGCCAGTTCGATACCGCGCTGAACAACATGCCGCACGGCCTGTGCATGTTCAGCGCCGACGGCCGCCTTGCGGTGATGAACCACCGCTTCATCGAGATGATGGAGCTGTCGGACGATTTCGTGAAGCGCGGCGCCAGCGCGACCGACATCTGCAATGCCTGCGTGCTGTCCGGCGCGATCTCGGCCGCGGCCGCGCAACAGATTCTCTACGAGATCGAGAGCTCCCAGCGCGGCGACATCGTCACCAGCGACCCCGATCCGGCCCAGAACCGTTCGCTGGACTGGACGTTCCAGCCGATGCCAGGCGGCGGTACGGTTGTGCTGGTCGAGGACATTACCGAGCGCAAGGACGCCGAGGCCAGGATCAGCCATCTCGCGCGCTACGACGAACTGACCGCGCTGCCCAACCGCGTCAATTTCCGCGACGAGATCGGCAGGCTGCTCGCCATGCAGCACGGCGACCATCGCTCCGCATTGCTGTTCGTCGATCTCGACCAGTTCAAGCAGGTCAACGATACGCTCGGCCATCCCTGCGGCGACCAGCTGCTCTGCGCGGTCGCCGAACGGCTGCGCGAGATGCTGCGTCCGGAGGATTTCGTGGCCCGGTTCGGCGGCGACGAGTTCGTGGTGTTCCAGCAGAACATCCACTCGCATGAGGACGCCGCGGCGCTGGCGCGGCGCATCGTCGACCGCCTCAGCGAGCGCTACAAGATCGACAACCATCTGGTCGAGATCGGCGCCAGCGTCGGCATTGCGATGACCGCGCCCGGCGTCGGCGCCGACACGCTGCTGAAGAACGCCGACATGGCGCTCTACCGTGCCAAGGCCGACGGCCGCGGTACCTTCTGCTTCTTCCGCGACGAGATGGCCCAGACTGTCGAGGCCCGCCGCATCCTCGAGCTCGATCTGCGCAAGGCGCTCGCCAACGAGGAATTCGAGCTGTTCTACCAGCCGCTGATCAACCTGAAGTCCGGCAAGGTCTCGACCTGCGAGGCGCTGCTGCGCTGGAACCATCCGGCGCGCGGCACGGTCTCACCGGTCGACATCATTCCGGTCGCCGAGGACATGGGCCTGATCGTCGATCTCGGCCGCTGGATCCTGCGCAAGGCCTGCATGGAATGCATGAAGTGGCCGGAGGCAGTGAGCGTCGCGGTCAATTTCTCGCCGCAGCAGTTCCATCAGCGCGACGTGCTGAGCGAGGTCCGCTACGCGCTCGAGGTCTCCGGTCTGCCGGCGCACCGCCTCGAGATCGAGATCACCGAATCCTCGCTGCTCCACAATACCGAGCTGACCCACGACGTGCTGTCGCAACTGCGCT
Source organism: Bradyrhizobium sp. USDA3010 (assembly GCF_056429065.1). Taxonomy (NCBI): domain Bacteria; kingdom Pseudomonadati; phylum Pseudomonadota; class Alphaproteobacteria; order Hyphomicrobiales; family Nitrobacteraceae; genus Bradyrhizobium; species Bradyrhizobium sp. USDA3010. Next base: position 86,558 of record NZ_JBWJZD010000001.1, on the reverse strand, counting down.
CGCTCGGCGTGCGGATCTCGCTGGATGATTTCGGCACCGGCTACTCGTCGCTCAGCTATTTGCACAATTTCCCGCTGCAGAAGGTCAAGATCGACCGCTCCTTCCTCGAAGGCATCGACAGCGATCGGCCGCTGACCTTGCTGCGCGGGGTGGCGCGACTGTCCGCGGACCTCGGCATGTCTGTCGTGGTCGAGGGCATTGAGACCAATGAGCAGCTCGAACTGATCAGCGCCGACGGCGCGGTGACCGAAGCACAGGGATACCTGTTCAGCCGGCCGGTTCCCGCGGTGCGCATCCGCCAGCTGCTCAACGCCTCGCATGGTCGACGCGCCGACGACCAGCGGCACGTGGTTCCCTCGCGCTCGATCGCTTGATCTAGCGCAATTTCCTCAATCGATAGTTGTGAAATCTTTCGACTGCTCGATCCGAATTGCACCCTCGCGGTCAGAAGTTAACTGTATTGCCGCGATTGCTTTGACGAAAATTAAGAAGCTGTTAATCTTTCGGCACGCGCGTTGAAGTTGTTGGGTTGTTGAGGGGATTACCACATGAGGTCCGCGGCCGAAGCCATCAAGCCCGCGACAGGAAGGCTTGCGGACCCTCTCGATCAAGTCGACTACCGCCTCGCTCAGACCCCCGAACAGAAAGACGAGATTTACCGGCTTCGCTACCGCGCCTATCTGCGCGAAGGCGCGATCCGGCCCTCGGCGGACGAGCGCGTCGTCGATCAGTTCGATGATGCTCCGAATGCGTGGGTGTTCGGCGTCTATCTGCAAGGCGAGCTCTGCAGCTCGATCCGCATCACCGTGGCGACACCGGAGTGGCGCTCCTCGCCGACGCTCGACGTGTTCGGCGACGTGCTGTTGCCGAAGCTCGATCAGGGTCTGATCTTCATCGATTCGACGCGCTTCGTCGCGGACCCCGACAAGGCGCGGAACCATCCGGAACTGCCCTATGTCACGGTGCGGCTCGGCTCGACCGCGGGCGTGCATTTCAACGCCGATTACGGCTTGGCGCCGGTCCGGCCGGAGCACATGGCGTTCTACCGGCGTGTGTTCCTGCATGAGATCTGGTCGGAACCGCGGCTCTACCCGGGGCTAGTGAAGCCGGTCGGGTTAATGGCGTCGCATCTGCCGACCGTGCGGGAACGTGTGCTCGCCCGCTATCCGTTCCTGCGCTCGAGCGCCTTCGAGCGGCGGATGCTGTTTGAGCGGGAAGGCCAGTTGCAGCCCGACGGTATCGTCCGGCCGTATGAGCGCGCCTCGATCGTGCCGAATCCCTGAGCAAGCCGGCGTTCTGATCAATCTGACATCGATCGACTGTTGCGCGCGGGCCAAATTGTCCTGCTAAAGCGGCCGGTTCCGGCGAACCTTGCCTTCCCTTCACCATCGCGCCACATTTGCCACCCATTAACCATCGGGGGCGCTTTTCGCCATTGCCTGGCATTTGATCGGCTCTAGCAAGGTCTCGTCAAGGTTGACGGAACGTTCGCTTAACCATCGCCCTGTAGACCCAATGGACAGTACGAAGAGCGTGAGCGTGGAGGCTCCGGAATGAAACATCAGATGCGTATCCTCCAGGGTATGAAGCTGGCTGCGGTTCTGGCGGTGGCGTTGTCGATGGGTGCCTGTGCCAACAAGAACCCGCTGGACGCCAATGGCGCGATCGGCGGCGCCGCGACGCCGGGCAGCCAACAGGATTTCGTCGTCAATGTCGGCGACCGTGTGTTCTTTGAGAGCGATCAGACCGATCTCAGCCCGCAGGCGACAGCGACCCTCGACAAGCAGGCGCAGTGGCTGCAGACCTACAACCGTTATTCCTTCACCATCGAAGGTCATGCCGACGAGCGCGGCACGCGCGAGTACAACATCGCGCTCGGTGCGCGCCGTGCCCAGTCGGTTCGTGCCTATCTCGCTTCGCGCGGCATCGATCCGAGCCGCATGCGCACCATCTCCTACGGCAAGGAGCGCCCGGTCGCGGTCTGTAACGACATCTCCTGCTGGTCGCAGAACCGCCGCGCCGTCACCGTGCTGAACGCCAGCTCCTGACGCGATCCTGGATGGGTTTTCCAAGCCGGCGCCTTCGGGCGCCGGTTTTGTTTTGGCCGCGTGAGAGCCCGACCCGGCTTCATCAAGATGAACCAAGCTGCGTGCAATTGGCCGCTTGCTTGTTCCACCGTCCGTACTAAACCGGTATCCGCGACGCTGTCCCGGATTTGAACTGCAAGTCACAATTCTGGCGTACTCCGTCCCTCAAAGTCGCGCGCTTTTCACGTCGATCTCGTCGTCAGGGCAAAATGTCATCCAGGCTTCATTTTCTTTCCTCCGCCGCGGCGATCGCGGCGCTGCTCGCCGTTTCCGCACCAGCGTTTGCCCAATCCGACGATTCCGATGCCGAGATGCGGATCGAGCGGCTGGAGAACCAGCTGCGGCAGCTGACCGGGCAGAACGAGGAGCTGCAGTACCGCAACCGCCAGCTCGAGGAGCGCCTGCGCCAGCTCGGCGGCCAGCCGCCCGGCCCGAATGGACAGCCTCCGGCGGCCCAGCCCGGTGTCGCGGCGGTGCCGCCGGCGCAGCAGGGGTACCCGCAGGCGCAGCCGGGCTACGCCCAGCCGCAGCAGGGGTATGGCCAGCCGCAGCAAGGATACGGCCGGCAGCCGCAGGGCGCCTATGACCAGCAGCAGATCGCAGCGCCCGCCCCGATCGTGCAGGAGCCGGCGGCGACGGCTCCCGGCCGCCGCGGCCGCGGTGATGCCTTCGATCCGACCCAGAATCCGAATGCCCCCGGCGCTCCGCGCGTGCTCGGTGGCGGCGGCCAGATGCCGATGCAGAACGATGCGGCGGTCGGCGCGCCCGGCGGCCGCGGCGCGGGCGAGCCGCTCGATCTCGGCAACACGAGCCCGCAGCGGGCGCCCGGCGCGAGCGCGGCCCTGACCACGTTGCCGCCGTCGGCGACGCCGAAGGACGAGTTCGACCTCGGTATCGGCTACATGCAGCGCAAGGACTATGCGCTCGCCGAAGAGACGATGAAGAACTTCGCCACCAAGTATCCGAGCGATCCTTTGGTGGCGGATTCGCAATACTGGCTCGGCGAAAGCTATTTCCAGCGCCAGCAATATCGCGATGCTGCGGAAACCTTCCTCGGTGTGACCACCAAATTCGACAAGTCCGCGAAGGCGCCCGACGCGCTGCTGCGGCTCGGCCAGTCGCTGGCGGCGCTGAAGGAAAAGGAAGCCGCCTGCGCCGCATTCGGCGAGATCACGCGGAAGTACCCGCGCGCGTCAGGCGGGGTCAAGGCTGCTGTTGACCGCGAGCAGAAGCGCGTGAAGTGCTAAACCAGCCGGGGGAGGCCGCTTCCGGCCTTTCCGCGACCTGCTGGTTCTATGATGCCCGACGACCAATCCGCCATCCCGGCAAGCGACGCCAAGCGCCTGTTCGCGGGCCTGGCGCGCGCGCCGGCGATCGTGCTCGCGGTGTCGGGCGGTCCCGATTCAGTCGCGCTGATGTGGCTGGCCGCGCGCTGGCGCCGCGCGCTGGCGCAGGGACCGCGGCTGGTGGCGGTCACCGTCGATCACGGCCTGCGTCCCGAAGCGGCCCGCGAGGCGCGCGACGTCAAGCGGCTGGCGCGAAGCCTCGACCTGCCGCATCAGACCTTGCGCTGGAGCGGGCCCAAGCCCAGCACCGGCGTGCCGGCAGCCGCGCGTGAGGCGCGCTATGGCCTGCTCGCGCAAGCCGCGCGCAAGCACGGTGCGACGCATATCCTGACCGCGCACACCCGTGACGACCAGGCCGAGACGCTGTTGATGCGGATGCTGCGCGGCAGTGGCGTCGCGGGCCTGTCGGCGATGGCGCGCGAGACCGAGCGCGACGGCGTCATGCTGACGCGACCGTTGCTCGATATCTCGAAGGCGCAGTTGATCGCAACGCTGAAGAAGGCGCGCATCGGTTTTGCCGACGATCCGACCAACCGCGATCCGTCCTTCACACGACCGCGGCTGCGCGCGCTGATGCCGCTGCTGGCGGAGGAAGGCGGCGACGCGCGGAACCTGGCACGGCTCGCTGCGCGGATCGCGCGCGCCAACGCCGCGCTGGAGGTGCTGGTGGATGGCGCCGAGCGCTATCTTGCGTTGAAAAGCGAGGATAACTTCGATGCGGACTTCGACGCGGCACGGTTCGCGGTGATGCCGGACGAAATCCGCCTCCGCCTGCTCAAGCGCGCCATCGACCGCACCGGACATGAGGGGCCGGCCGAACTCGGCAAGGTCGAAACCCTGCTCGCCGCGGTCGATGAGGCCGTCAATCAGCCCTTGCGACAACGCGAATCCAAGCTGAAACAGACGCTTGCCGGAGCGGTCATCAGCGTCGCCTCCGGCCGCATCAGGATCAGCCCGGCGCCGCCTCGCCGGGCCCGCTCCCGCTGAGCCGGGCTCGATTGTTTCAACCGCTGTCATAATCCGGCAAGGAGGCTTAACCACCCCGGAAAAACACCGGATTCCGCGTCATTTTTTGACCGGGAATCGGGCTAGGATGCGGTAAATAGTCGTGCGTGGTTCCCTTGGCATCGACCCCAGCGGCACCTAGATTGTAGGGCATCGACGGGATGGATTCCCTGGGGATTCCCACAGAGCCTGCCCAAGGATTAGAGAGAGGCCGCGATCCGCGCGACCACGAAGGAAGACCATGAACGCCAATCTGCGGAATTTCGCCCTCTGGGTCATCATTGTCCTGCTGTTGCTGGCGTTGTTCACGCTTTTCCAGAATCCTGGCCAGCGCTCGTCGTCCTCGGATATCTCGTTCTCGCAGCTTCTCACTGAGGTCGATCAGGGTCATGTCCGCGACGTCGTGATTCAGGGGCCCGAGATTCACGGCACCTTCAACAACGGCACCAGCTTCCAGACCTACGCGCCGAGCGATCCGTCGCTCGTGAAGCGCCTCTATGACGCCAAGGTGCAGATCACCGCGAAGGCGCCCGGCGACAACGTGCCGTGGTTCGTCTCGCTGCTCGTGTCCTGGTTGCCGTTCATCGCACTGATCGGCGTCTGGATCTTCCTGTCGCGGCAGATGCAGGGCGGCGCCGGCAAGGCGATGGGCTTTGGCAAGTCGCGCGCCAAGATGCTGACCGAGGCGCACGGCCGCGTCACCTTCGAGGACGTCGCGGGTGTCGACGAGGCCAAGCAGGATCTGCAGGAGATCGTCGAATTCCTCCGCGACCCCGGCAAATTCCAGCGGCTCGGCGGACGCATTCCGCGCGGCGTGCTGCTGGTCGGCCCTCCCGGCACCGGCAAGACGCTGATCGCGCGCGCGGTGGCGGGTGAAGCCAACGTGCCGTTCTTCACGATCTCCGGTTCTGACTTCGTCGAAATGTTCGTCGGCGTCGGCGCGAGCCGTGTCCGCGACATGTTCGAGCAGGCCAAGAAGAACGCGCCCTGCATCATCTTCATCGACGAAATCGACGCGGTCGGCCGTCATCGCGGCGCCGGCCTCGGCGGCGGCAATGATGAGCGCGAGCAGACGCTGAACCAGTTGCTGGTCGAGATGGACGGCTTCGAGGCCAATGAAGGCGTGATCCTGATCGCGGCGACCAACCGTCCCGACGTGCTCGATCCCGCGCTGCTGCGTCCGGGCCGCTTCGACCGTCAGGTCGTGGTGCCGAATCCGGATGTCGTCGGCCGCGAGCAGATCCTCAAGGTTCACGTCCGCAAGGTGCCGCTGGCGCCGGATATCAACCTCAAGACCATCGCGCGCGGCACCCCGGGCTTCTCGGGCGCCGACCTGATGAACCTCGTCAACGAGGCTGCGCTGACCGCCGCCCGCCGCAACAAGCGGATGGTGACGCAGGCCGAGTTCGAAGAGGCCAAGGACAAGGTGATGATGGGCGCCGAGCGCAAGTCGCTCGTCATGACCGAGGAAGAGAAGTTGCTGACGGCCTATCACGAGGGCGGCCACGCCATCGTCGGCCTCAACGTCGTCGCGACCGATCCGATCCACAAGGCGACCATCATTCCGCGCGGCCGTGCGCTGGGCATGGTGATGCAGCTGCCGGAGCGCGACAAGCTGTCGATGTCGCTGGAGCAGATGACCTCGCGCCTCGCCATCATGATGGGTGGCCGTGTCGCGGAAGAGCTGATCTTCGGCCGCGAGAAGGTGACTTCGGGCGCCGCCTCCGACATCGAGCAGGCGACCCGCCTGGCCCGCATGATGGTGACGCGCTGGGGCCTGTCGGAAGAGCTCGGCACCGTCTCCTATGGCGAGAACCAGGACGAGGTGTTCCTCGGCATGTCGGTCTCGCGCACCCAGAATGCGTCCGAGGCGACGGTCCAGAAGATCGACTCCGAGATCCGGCGTCTGGTCGAGGAAGGCTACAACGAGGCGACCAAGATCCTCACCGAGAAGCGCCAAGACCTCGAGGCGCTCGCCAAGGGCCTGCTCGAGTTCGAGACGCTGACCGGCGACGAGATCATCGACCTGCTGAAGGGCAAGAAGCCCAACCGCGAGTCGGTGCTGGAGCCGTCGACGCCGCGCGCCTCCGCCGTGCCGCCGGCCGGCAAGCCCCGCCCGCGTCCCGATCCGGACACCGGCATGGAGCCGCAGCCGCAGGCGTAAGCCATGGCCGGCTATACCGGCAAACCGATTGTGCAAAAGCTCGGCTTCAAGCCGGGCTTTTGCATTTTTGTCGACGGGTTGTCCGTTCCCTATGGCGACATCGTCGGCGAGCTGCCGGCCGATGTGCGGATCGCGAAGACAGCGCGGGCGCCGCTCGATGCCGTGCATCTGTTCGCCGCTGAGGCCAAAGGGCTCGCCGCAAAGCTGCAGCGTTACCGCGAGGCGATCGCACCGCGCGGCATGATCTGGGTGTCGTGGCCGAAGAAGAGCTCAGGCGTCGCGACCGACCTTGACGATCGGGCGGTGCGCGAGGTCGGGCTCGCGTCCGGTCTGGTCGACATCAAGGTCTGCGCCGTCGATGCGGTGTGGTCGGGTCTGAAATTCGTGATCCCGGTCAAAGAGCGCGGCAAGCGCTGAGATCGCCCCGGCGTCGGTCTCCGAGGGCAAAGCGGACGTCGCCCGGCTCGGCCGCTATATGGCGGCTTTGACCCATTGCGGACCTATAAAAGGTTTGCTCCTGTGACTCTCTGTTGCTTTCGGAGATCAGGATGGCGGGTGAGCGAGACAAGTATGGCGATCTGGTCGATCCAGCCGAACGATACCAAGAGTTCATGCTCCAGGTTTATGACCTTTGGTCCCAAGCCGAAGAATACGGCTATTCGAAAGAAGCTCGGGGTATCCTCAACCAAGCTCGCCTCATGTTTATGGACGAGTTTCAGGCTCGACATCCGGGTTTCGGGAGGGGCCGCGCGACATGGAGGTAAGGCCGCCGCAGTTGGCGGCTTTCTTCATTCTTATGTCGCCTGTTGGGCCCAAAGCTGGCTTGAACCTATGTCGCCTCCGACGTCGGCTTTCGAGGCAAAAGCGGACGTAACGCATTTACGAGTACGCGCCTAATTCGAACCTTCTGCCGCCGCCGGCACGCCGGTCTTCTCGTCCGACCGCACATGGATGACGGCGATGTCGTCCCTGTAGAGCCGCTTCCAGCCCTTGAGGTGGTCCAGCGCGTTTCCGGCCGGAGAGTCCGAGCTCAGCAGCGTGGCGTCGATCCGGTATTTGTCGAGCAGGTCCAGCAGCTGGCCGACGTTGCGGGCATCGAGCGCGGCGTAATAATCGAGCACGAATTGCTCGCCATAAAGCTCGGCGCGGCCGTCGATGAACACCTTCATGTCGCGGCTCACCATGTAGCCGCCGAACGGCGCGGTGCTGAACACGCGCTGCGCCTTGTGTTGCTGGAGGACGTCGACGGCGGCAACGGGCGAGAACACCGGCAGGAACTTGAACTCGTGCTGCGCGACGAACATCGTCGTCGTCACCCACGCTCCGATCACCATCGCGATCGTAGCCAGGATCGTGACGACGGGGACGGCGCGTCCTTCCTCGAAGCGGGCGGCGCGGACGCCTGCCATTCCCCATTGTTCTGATATCGGCTTGGCGAGCACCAGCGGCGCGATGAACGCGAACACCTCGATGTTGCGGATATGGCTCAGCGCCATCCAGATCAGCCCGAGCAGCAACAGGATCCGCGGCAGCGACAGGGTCAGCCCGCGATAGCAGATGACGCCGATCAGGCCGAGCAGCGTGGCTTCGAAGAAGCTGGGCTTGCTGAAATCCGCGGGCAGCCATTCGCCGATCATCGACAGCAGCTTGCCGAGGCTGAGGATCTTGGTCGCACCCAGCAGGCTATTCCAGCCATAGGGCGTCACGCAGCTCGCGGCCAGCGCGGCGACGCCGAACAGTCCCCATCGCACGATAAGTTGACGGCGGCGGCTCGGCTCCGCATTCCACACCGCCTCCAGTCCGATCGGCCCGATCAGCGCCAGGCCGAGCACGAAGCCGCCATGCAGATTGGCCCACAACGCCATCAGCGGCAGCAGCCACCATGACGGATGGGTGCGGCGATCCGCGGCCGACATCAGGCCGCCGATGAACGCCAGCAGCACCGGCAGTGCCAGCACATGCGGCCGCGCGAAGAAGTGGATCGTCGACAGCAGCAGCGCCAGCGCCGCGATCAGGAATGCACGCGCCGGATCGAAATACGGGCTCAACAGATGCAGGAAGATCGCGACCGACGCGCCGATCGCGACCGACGTCAGGATCACCGGACCGGCCCAATCGCCGCCGTACACGAGAGCGTACGCCACCTGGGACAGCCACGAGCTCGAGATCCAGGGCTCGCCGAAACGGGTGAACGAGAACACGTCTGATGTCGGCATCGCGCCGTGTTCGAGGATCCACTGTCCGACCTTGATCTGCCACTCCGTGTCGGAATCGCGCAGCAGGATTTCTCCGGCGGAGAGATAGAACAGATAGGCGCCCACGGCGGCGCACAGCGGCAGCAGTCCTCGCACCGCGCTACGGCTGCCCACGCTGCTGGTGATGGAGAGTGACATGCGCTTTCTTGGTTCGGCCGGGGACATCGAGGCAACGCCACACGTGACGTTGGGCTCACTCGACCACGGCTTCCGATAAATTCGGGTAAATGCGACCGCGATTGTCATGGGTCCGCGCGAGATCGGATGTCTCGATTTCGAGCAATCATCTTGGCGCGCAATTTACCATCGGAAGCCCATCCGGACCTGAGTGCTGCTGGCACCTGGCGCTTCCGTCGACCGGAGGGCCGCCGGTTAAATTGGAGGTGGCGTGCGGCCGTCGCAAAATCCTTACAATTCCAGCTTGTCATTCAGTCTGAATAGTTGTTCACTTCTTCAAACGGTTGCGGGATCAATCGTTCAAAACATTGAAGACGCGTGTGTTCTGCCGGTGGGCGCCGGCCAGGGCACACGGTGGGGGGGGGGACGGAATGCCATGGTCTACCGGCGAACTCATCAGGTTGTGAAACGGCTGGCTGCCCGGCGCAGCGCCATCCTGTCGGCTGCGCGCGACGCGGCGGCGGCGGGCGGCATGGCCGCGGTCCAGATCGCACCCGTCGCGGTGCGGGCCAATGTCGCGGCCGGCACCGTCTATCGCTATTTCCCGTCGAAGGCCGAGCTGATCTCGGAATTGATCACGGAGGTCTCGCGCGACGAGCTGTCCGCGATCCGGCGCGCCGCTGATGCCGCGCCCGGACCGTCATCGGCGCTGGCCGCCGCGGTGACGACGATTGCGGTCCACGTGCTGTCGCAGCGCAAGCTGGCCTGGGGCATCCTGGCCGAGCCGGTCGATGTCGACGTCACCGCCTCGCGCCTCGCCAGCCGCCGCGATATTTCCGGCGAGCTGGCCATGCGCATCGATGCCGCCGTGCGCGCCGGACATCTGCCGGCGCAGGACACGGGACTGGCCGCCACCGCCTTGCTCGGCGCGCTGCACGAAGCGCTGGTCGGCCCGCTGGCGCCGGCCAATCTCGACGATCCGATCAAGCTGCGCGATGCGGTGCAGACCGTGACGCTGCTCGCGCTGCGTGCGGTCGGCGTGATGGACGCGCGCGCCCGTGGTCTTGTGGTGCAGGCGACGACTCCGGCAAAGGCGCTGGTCGGGGCCTGACATCGCGGCTGCGCGGCGAACACTTCCGTCGCATTGGCGTTGTAGGTTGAGGGCTGGGTTCAACCAATCTCACGGAGCAACGCATGACGACGACCCATGGTTCGGCCAAATGGCAGGGTGGCATCAAGGACGGCAAGGGCGCGATCTCGACCAAGAGCGGCGCGCTCTCGGATTACCCCTATGGCTTCGCCAGCCGCTTCGAGGGCAAGCCCGGCTCGAATCCCGAAGAGCTGATCGGCGCGGCGCATGCCGCCTGCTTCACGATGGCGCTGTCGTTGATCCTGGGCGAGGCCAAGCTCACGGCCGAGCACATGGAGACCAAGGCCGACGTGACCCTGGAGAAGGTCGCCGACGGCTTTGCCATCACCGCCGTGCACCTGACACTGTCGGCAAAGATCCCGGGCGCCGATAACGCAACGTTCCAGGAATTGGCCGGCAAGGCCAAGGCCGGATGCCCGGTGTCGAAGCTGCTCAACACCAAGATCACGCTGGACGCGTCGTTGCAGGGCTGACGGTCCGGAGCGCGATGTTCGGGCCACGCTGGTGCGAGGCTCGGCGCGACGGGTTAATGCTGCGCGTCGCCGTTCGGTCCGACCGAGGCGATGCGCAGCATGTTGGTGGTGCCGGGCGCGCGGAGCGGCACGCCGGCGACGATGATGACGCGCTGGCCGGCCTTGGCAAAGCCGTCCCGGAACCCAATCGAGCCGGCGCGTTCAACCATGTCGTCGAGATCGTGGGCGTCCTCGGCGACCACGCAATGCACGCCCCACACCACCGACAGCTTGCGGCCGGTGACGAGGTTCGGCGTGATCGCGACCACCGGCACCTTCGGGCGCTCGCGCGCGACGCGGATCGCGGTCGAGCCTGACGACGTCCAGCAGATAATTGCCGACAGATCGAGCGTCTCGGCGATCTGCCGCGCGGCGTCGGCAATGGCATCGCCCACTGTCGCCTCCGGATCGACGCGCTGTGCGTTGATCACGCTGCGATAGGTCGGATCGCGCTCCACCTCCTCGCCGATCCGGTTCATGGTCGAGACCGCTTCGACCGGGAATTTGCCGGCGGCGGATTCCGCCGACAGCATGATGGCGTCGGCGCCTTCGTAGACGGCGGTGGCGACGTCGGAGACTTCGGCGCGCGTCGGCACCGGCGCCTGGATCATCGATTCCAGCATCTGGGTAGCGACCACCACCGGCCGGCCGGCGCGGCGCGCCATCCGGATCATCTGCTTCTGCAGGCTCGGCACCCGCTCCAGCGGCAGCTCGACGCCGAGATCGCCGCGCGCCACCATCAGCGCGTCCGCCACCTCGATGATGTCGGCGAGGCGGTCGATCGCCTGCGGCTTCTCGATCTTGGCCATCACGGCGGCGCGGCCGCGGATCATCTTCTTGGCTTCGATCACGTCCTCGGCACGCTGCACGAAGGATAGCGCAACCCAGTCGATCCCTTCCGGCAGCGCGGCTTCCAGATCGGCACGGTCCTTTGGGGTCATCGCGGAGACCGGCAGGTCGGTGTCGGGCAGGCTGACGCCCTTGCGGTCCGACATCTTGCCGCCGATCACGACGCGCGTGACCGCGCGGTCGGGCGAGGTTTCCTCGGCGATCAGCCGCACCTTGCCGTCGTCGAGCAACAGCGCGTGGCCGGGGCGGAGCGCGGCGAGGATCTCCGGATGCGGAAGCTGGACGCGGCTGTTGTCGCCCGGCGTCTTGTCGGAATCCAGAATGAAGCTCTGGCCGTTCTTGAGCTGGGTCGACCCTTCCGCGAAGGCGCCGACCCGCAGCTTCGGCCCTTGCAGGTCAACCAGGATGCCGATCGGCCGGCCGTAGCTCGATTCGACATTGCGGATGGTCTTGACCAGCTCCCGCATCTTGTCATGCGGGGTATGGCTCATGTTGATGCGGAACACGTCGGCACCCGCCTCGAACAGCTTGCGGATCATCGCGCTGTCTGAGGAGGCCGGGCCGAGCGTTGCAAGGATCTTGATTCGGCGCAGTCGTCTCATTGTTTGTTTCCGGGTGGTGCGGCTGGCGGCAGACCCGACGCGCCCGGAGGCGCTGCGCCCGGCGGCGGGTTGGGCAGGCCCGGCATCGCCCCGGGGCTTCCCGGAGCCACGCCGCCCGGCATTCCCGGTACTTTCTGCGGCTGTTGTTCGTTGGCTTCGGTCAACTGGACGGTCCATGCACGCTGCTCGCCGGTGTCGACCTCGAAGAAGCCGGTGCGGTCAAAACCCCGCGCCAGGCAATTCTCGGTGCCCTTGATGGTGAATTCCTTGTCGCGCGAGCACATGAAGGCCTGACCGGACCATTCGCCGCCGCGATCGTAGTCGAGAGCGTAGATGTAGTAGTAGCGCGCCACAAGATTGCCGCGCAGCAGGGTCTCGCAGGTCCGCGACGACACATTCCACCAGCCCTCCGTGGTCCAGCCCTCGGCATCCTTGTAGCCGAGCGCGATCCCGACCCGGCTCGAGGTGTTGTTGCAGAGCCGGAAATCGGCGGCCGCCGGGCTCGTCCACAGGCATGCCGCGACCAGCGCCAGCACCGGCAGGATGCCGGCCAGGATCAGGCGGATGGTGCGGGGAGCTGAGGCGAGAGAATCTGTTGGGCTCATGCGGCGAAGCTATATCAAATCATTGTCGATTTCGCGTGCCGGGCAGGCACCGTCAACGGGCGGGCGCCCGTCCCCCCGCTGCGGGACCGTGACCAGTGTGGCCGAACAGGCCCGTATTGCGCGTGGATATGGCAAAAACTGTGACAATTCCCACCTGATATCAATATGGTGAGCACATCACACCGGGATCACCATCATGAGCATTGACGACAAAACCAGAACAGAACTTGAGGCCGCGGTGTTCAGGCGCCTCGTCGATCATCTGCGCAACCGGACCGATGTGCAGAACATCGACCTGATGAACCTTGCCGGCTTCTGCCGCAATTGCCTGTCCAACTGGATGAAGGAAGAGGCCGACGCCAAGGGCATTGCCGTGAGCAAGGACGAGAGCCGCGAGGCGGTCTACGGCATGCCCTATGAGGAGTGGAAGGCGAAGTATCAGGGCGGCGCGACGTCGGAGCAGCTCGCGGCGATGAAGAAGGCCCAAAGCGGGCACTAATTCCCGATTGATGTGACGCCAGTTCCGTGGCCGTCCGCATCTCCTGTGGGCGCGCTGTGGATGAGCGCGATGTTTCCTTGACGGAACGTGCTCCAAAATCGAGGGTCGCCCGCAACAAGCGGTGCGCGTGGCGCGTATTCGCGCGACATTTCATTGCCATTTCAGGAGTACGCGATGGCCACCACGTCTGCCGCCGTTCAGGATGAACCCGCAACGCGATTTGCCAAGGACCAGCTCAAATCCATCATCGAGCGCATCGAGCGGCTGGAAGAGGAAAAGAAGACCATCTCGGACGATATCCGCGACGTCTATGCCGAGGCCAAGGGCAACGGCTTCGACGTCAAGGCGCTGCGTACCATCGTGCGTCTGCGCAAGCAGGATGCCAACGAGCGCCAGGAGCAGGAAACCATCCTGGAGACCTATATGCAGGCGCTCGGGATGCTCTGAGGCGGCAGGCGGGCCGGTCTGGCGTCGCCAAGGCGCCCGCCCGAGGTAACTCGCCCAATCCTCTCGGCGAGGCTTGGGTGAAATCCCAGGATTTGCTACACTGCCGGTGAGGTAACCGGGCAGAGCGTTCAGATGGACGTGCCAGGACCAGAGCGTCGGCTCGCTGCGGTCCTCGCCGCCGACATGGTCGGCTTTAGCCGACTGATGGAGGCTGACGAGACGGGCACCCTTGCGCGTCTCAAGACCCATCGGATCGAGCTGATCGATCCGGCCATCACCAAGAATCGCGGCCGCATCATCAAGACCACTGGCGACGGCCTGCTGGTCGAATTCCACAGCGTCGTCGATGCGGTGCTGTGCGCGGCCGAGGTCCAGCGCCGGATGGCCAAGCGCAACACCGACGTCGCGCCGGCGCGGTGGATGCAGTTTCGCATTGGCATCAATCTCGGCGACGTGATCGTCGACGGCGCCGACATCTTCGGCGACGGCGTCAATGTCGCCTCGCGCCTCGAGGTGCTGGCCGAACCCGGCGGCATCTGCATTTCGGGCGCAGTCCGCGATCAGGTCGGCGATCGCCTGGAAGATCTGAGCTTCGAGGATCTCGGCGACCAGACCGTCAAGAACATCGCGCGCCCGATCCGGGTTTTCCGCGTCCGTCTCGAATCGGGCGCCAGATCCGCTACCGGGCAGGCGAGCGCGGCGGCCGCCCCTGTCGTCGCCAAAAAGCCCTCGATCGCCGTGCTGCCGCTCGTCAATATGAGCGGCGATCCCGAGCAGGAATTCTTCGCCGACGGCCTCACCGAGGACATCATCACCGAGCTGTCGCGCTTCCACGATCTGCTCGTGATCTCGCGCAACTCGACCTTCGTGTACAAGGGCAAGGCCGTGAAGGTGCAGGACGTCGCGAAGGAGTTCGCGGTCGACTATGTGCTGGAAGGCAGCGTGCGCAAGGCGGGCGGCCGGATCCGCGTCACCGTGCAGCTGATCGATGCCGAGGCCGACCGGCACGTCTGGGCCGAACGCTACGACCGCGAGCTCGCCGACATCTTCGCGATCCAGGACGAGATGACGCGCGCGATCGTGTCGACCTTGCCGGGCCGCGTCGAGGCCGCCGCCCATGACCGCGTCAAGCGCAAGCCGACCGACAACATGGCGGCCTATGAGTGCGTGCTGGCCGCCAAGGTGCTGCATCATCGCTCGGCCCGCGACGACAATGCGGAGGCGCAGCGTTTGCTCGAGCGGGCCATCGTGCTCGATCCCAACTACGCCCATGCGCACGCCTGGCGGGCCTGCGTGCTCGGCCAGACCTGGGTCTACAATTGGTGCGACGACCGCGACGCGACCTTCGCGCAGGTGGCGGCCGAGCTCGAGATAGCGCTCAAGCTCGACGACAACGACAGCGACGTGCACCGGATCCTCGCGGCGCTGAACCTCAACCGCGACGACCACGACAAGGCGGCCTTCCACCAGGAGCGCGCGCTCGCGCTCAATCCCAACTACGATCTGGTCGTCGTGCAGCAGGGCGAGCTCCTGACCTGGCTCGGGCGGCCGGAGGAGGGCATCGACTGGATCAAGCGGGCGATGCGCCTCAATCCGTTCCATCCGGAACGGTTCTGGAGTCATCTCGGCCGGGCCTGCTATTGCGCCGAGAAGTACGCCGATGCGGCCGAGGCGTTCTCGCGGATCACGCGGCCCGACCACACCCATCACGCCTTCCTCGCCGCGACATTGGCGCAGATGGGCAACGCGGTGGCGGCTTCAGCCCATGCCACCGAGGTGCTGAAGCGCGAGCCAACCTTCTCGGTTGCCGCTCACCTGGCAACCCAGCACTACAAGCGCGCGCCCGACCGGGCGCGCTACGAGGCCGGCCTGCTCAAGGCAGGGCTGCCGGCTTGAACGGCTGATGAAGTGATGTTGTCGGCAGAAGCCTAGCGCAGCGAGGCGGTGCGCAGCACGAACGACTGCGTCGTCAGCAGGGCGGTGGCCGAGCCCGAGAAGCGATCGCAGGTCATGCCCATCATCGGATCTTCCGAGAAGGTCATGGCGACGGCGGCCTGCGGCTTCACGAAATGCTGCCGCATCATGTTCATGTCGGTGTCGCCGAGCACCGTGGTCAGCATGCCGCTGCTCGCGCTCGGCGCCAGCATCACGACGCGCATCCAGATGTCGTTGCCCTTGGCGGCCGAGATCCGCGCCGACGTCGTGATGACGC
Source organism: Bradyrhizobium sp. USDA3010 (assembly GCF_056429065.1). Taxonomy (NCBI): domain Bacteria; kingdom Pseudomonadati; phylum Pseudomonadota; class Alphaproteobacteria; order Hyphomicrobiales; family Nitrobacteraceae; genus Bradyrhizobium; species Bradyrhizobium sp. USDA3010. The sequence goes on along the minus strand of NZ_JBWJZD010000001.1, from coordinate 70,708 downwards.
CCTGGCTCGGTGTGCCCTTCGCAACGACGGTGTTGATTTCGGTGGCCGGCGCCGCCGCATTGCGCGTCGGGCGCACATTGCGCGGGATCGGCGCGGTCGCCGCGACGATATTGGCGCGATCGACCGGTGACGACGCAGCCGGCGCATAAGCGAGCGCCTTGTTGAAGCTCTCGGTCGTGCTGGCGGTGGTCTGCGGATCGGAGCCGCCGACCGCCTCACGCGCCTTCAGCGCGGCGATCTGCGCGGCCGACGCCTGCTTCGGCGCCGCTGACTCGTCCCCCCAGAAACCGCGGGCATTGATGATGTCGGCGGGCGATTGCGGTGCGGTGTTCTCGGCCGTCTGCACCACCTGCACCGCCGGCTTGGCCTTCGGCATCGGGACGAGCTGCGCGTCGGCGGCGGCGAGCTGGATCGCGGCGGCGAACTGCTGCGGCTTGGCGCGCGGCAACGGAACGGGGTCGGCGGATTTGGCATCTGAAGATTTGGCGGGCGCAGCGGCCGCTACCACGGCGGCAGCGGGCTTGTCGTTCACGGCGGCCGCGCCTTCGTCTTCGTCGTCACCCGACTTGCCGGCTCCGAACAGCTTCGCGAACAGGGTCGGCTTGCTGATGGTCGCAGCATCATCGCCATTGCCGCGGCGTTCAATGTCGGCCTTGGCGAGTTCATAGCCCTTCAGCGGCGTGCCGTCGGTCGGGACATGGACGGTGCGGCCGTCGGGGAACACCCGGACGAGCTGCTCGCGGGTCATCCGCGGCCAGTGGCGAATGCCGCCGGTATCGAGATGCACGAAGGGCGAGCCCGAGGTCGGATAGAAGCCGACGCCGCCGCGCTGCAGGCGCAGGCCGGCGAAGCGGATCTGTTCCAGCGGCACGCCCGGAATGAAGAAGTCCATCGCATGCCCCAGCATGTGCTGGCTGTGGCGCGCAACGCCCGAGGAGCGGCGGCGGAGCATGGCGTTGGTGGCAGGGGCGCGATAGGCGGAGATGATCTGGATCGGCTGCTTGCCGCCGACGTCGTTATAGACCTCCCAAAGGATGTCGAAGAGGTGACGGTCCATCACCGTCTCATCCTGGGACCGCCAGTCGCGCAGGAAGTGATTGAGCTGCTTCAGCGCGGCTTCGTCGTAGCGACCATCGCGCTTGAATGTGATGGTGAGGTCTTCGCCGGAATGGGTGTGGTGGAAGGAGAGGGTACGGGTCTGGTTCAGCGCAGTCGCATCGTGCACCGAGCCGGCGCCCGCCAACAGCAATAGCGCGGTCAGGCCGACTTGGTATCCGGCCTTAGGCAGCGACAGCGGATTGTAGCGGCGTGCGAAAACAGCCAGCACTATGAGCCCACCCAGTCGACGAGCGTTCGGTCGGCATCCTCGCAGACCCCCTGCGGAAGACGGTGAACGCTTTCTTAAAGCGGGAGGGTTAACCGAGGTTTACCGACCCGCCCCCAAGTTGGGCTTAACTAACTGGGCGAGTGTGGCAAAAGATAGCCCTGTTCCCCGGACCCCATCGTAAATGGTTAACGTAAACGATCTCGCTTTTTGAGCGAGACCGTTGATTTTACTTCAATATTTATCCCAATCGGGCGGAGAGGCAGATTAGCGGGTGATCACCCGGCGCTGCTGCTGGGCCTGGCCGCGGCGGGCCGGCTGCGGCTCCGGCTGGCCGAATCCACCGAACAGGCGCTCGAAGAAGTTCGGTCCGGAGGAGCCAAAGCCGCTGTTGTCACCAGCGACGTTGACGCCAGGCGGCAGGCTGCTGCTCGGCGGCCGCGCGTAGCTCGGCTGGGCGTGCGCCACGACCGTTTCGAGATCCTTGCCGCGGCTGTTCTTGAGCAGCGACAGCATGGTGGCGTCGCGGCCGTAGATGTCCCTGCGGATTTGCAGCTTGCCAGCGTCGTCCACGAACGCGGTCTGGTAGGTGATGTTGACCGGGATCGGCGTCGGGAATTTCAGATCGACTTCGCTCGAGCCGTACATGCTGCGGATCCGCTCCGGCGTGTAGTGCTGGTTCGGCTCGGTGATGTTGAGCAGCACGGACGCGTACTGATCCGGATTCTGCACGCGCATGCAGCCGTGGCTGAAGGCGCGCTCATCCTTCGCGAACAAATACTTGTCCGGCGTGTCGTGCTGATAGACCAGGAACTTGTTCGGGAAGTTGAAGCGGATGCGGCCGAGCGCGTTGGCTTCACCGGGCGGCTGCGAGACGTGGATCGAGCCGTCGCGGTTGCGCTCGAGCTTGAGGCCCATGCGCTGCAGCACCGTCGGATCCTGCTGCAGGGCCGGCAGATACTCGTTGTAGATGATCGATGGCGGCACGTTCCAGGTCGGGTTGACCGTGATGTACTTCATCGTCTCGGTCAGAAGCGGCGTGGCGTGCTGGCCGGGCTTGCCGGTGACGACGCGTGTGGTCCAGACCTGCGCACCGTTCTGCATCACCTTCAGCGTATAGTCCGGGATATTGAGGATCACATAGGCATTGCCGACATTGGCAGCGCCGAGCTGCCGCGGCAGCCAGCGCCAGCGTTCCATGTTGACGATCACGGTGTCGATCTGGCGGTCGCGCTTCGGATTGTTCAGCGCCTTCACCGTGCGCTCGTCGAGCACGCCGGTCGCCTTGAGGTCGACGCTGGTCTGGAATTTCTCCACGGCCCGCGCCACCGTCGCGTCATACTTCGTGCTGTCGGCATCCTCGGTGATGCCGAGCTTGTTGCGCAGGTCCGGCACGCGCGGATCGTCCATCTCGACGGCGGCCTGCTTCTTGCGGGCGGGGACGTATTTCAGCGTGGGGCCGTCGGCGATCGTGATCACCGGGCCGTCGCCCTGGCCACGCAGCTCGGCGAGCTTCTTCTTCAGTTCTTTGTAGAGCTTCTGCGGCGGGTTGTAGCCGTCGAGCGCGGCAGAGGCGTCCTTGGCCGAGGTCACATTCGCAAACACTTCGGCCGGATCGATCGGGTGTTCTGGATAGAGGATGTCCGCCGACACCTGCGACCAGTGCATGCGGCCGCTCTGGGCCTGGCGCGCATAGTCCAGCATGCTGGCCGCGAGCTTCAGCTCGGCGTCGGCCAGCGTATCGGGCGTCGTCGCAGCAGTGAAATCCGGCACCGGATAGTCGGCGGCATCGAGGCCGTCGGCGGCCGCATCCTTCAGGCGGGCGATGACGCCCTTGCCGGCATCGGTCAGCTTGCCGGCCTTGGTGAAGACGGGTGCATATTCGCGGGCCGAATAGAACTTCTCGGCCGCGGCACGCTCGTTCTTGCGATCGAAGGTGCGCAGCGACTTGCTGGCGAGCAGCTCGCGCAGCTTGTCGGCGACCGGCTGATCCTCGGTGGCAACGTTGCTCGCGGCCTTCGCGGGCTCAGTCGCCGGAGCTGCCGCCGTCGCGGGAGCCGGAGCTGCGGCAGGCGCCGTTGCGGTTGCAGGGGCGGGTGCGGCCGCAGCCGGCGCGACCGCGGTATCGGTCTTCGGTGCATCGGCGGGCTTCGGCGCCGGCGCGGTGACGACATCGGCGGGCTTCGGCTCGACGGCGTTGGCGGTTGCGCTCGGTTCTGCCGGCTTTGCATCGACAGGCTTTGCATCGGCAGGCTTGGCATCGACGGGCTTGGCTTCGGTGGCCTGCACCGCGGCGGGCTTCACGTCCGCCGGCTTGGCTGCGTCGGGCAGCGCGGCGGTGGTGTCGGCCTTGAAATCGCTTGCGGTAGGCGGCGGCACATTGGCCGGTTCGGGGCGCGGGATCGCGGCGTCGATCGCCAGTTCCGAGGCGCTGGAGCGAGGCGTGTCCTGCGCGAGGGCCGAGCTCGCGGACACCGTGAGGAAGGTCGCCGCGACGGCCATTAATACGCGGTCAAATCCTCGACGGTCGTTCGAACAGTCACGCATTTTCGCACCCCCTGGGTGGAACTGCCCCCCAGATTCTGGAACAGTTCAAATCGGTATTCGGTTTCATAGCTTGCGCGAAAGCGCCGGCTTCTCAAACGACTCGTATGCCTGCACGCAATTAACGCAGACGATACATTTGCCCCTCTTGTGCAGCCAGCGCCTTGCGGGGCAACTCACGACAAACTGACCTCGAAGCAGCTGATTTTGCTCGGGCCGTGCGTTTTTGCCACGCGGCAAAGCCTTTGTCTGTCACCGACAGGACACGGTTCAAAAGGTTCCCTGGTATGGCCCTGTCGGCCTCGGGTTTAGGTGGCGTCGCTTGTGCGCGTGCCGGCCGCGGCTTCGTCGAGCTTGCGGTAGAGGGTCGAGCGGCCGATCTTGAGGCGGCGCGCGACCTCCGACATCTGTCCGCGATAATGCGAAATCGCGAACCGGATGATCTCGTTCTCGAGATCTTCTAGCGGACGCACCTCGCCCGCGGCATTGAGCAGCGACAGGCCACCCGCTGTCGGCAGGGCAGCGGTGACTGGTACCTCATTACCGGAGATCATGGCGGGCGCCGTGGACGGCGACACCACCAGCGGTTCGCCCTGGAGCATTTTGCCGTCCGGCACCGGATGCGTAGTTCCTTGCGGGAAGTCGGCAAGCCCGAGCTGGTCGCCATCGCTCATCACCACGGCGCGATACACCGTGTTCTCGAGCTGGCGGATGTTGCCCGGCCAATCGAGCTGCGCCAGATGCGCCATCGCATCGCCGCTGATTCCGGTGATGTTGCGGTTCTCCTCGGCGCAGAACCGCGCCAGGAAATGCCGCAGCAGATGCGGGATGTCTTCGCGCCGCTGCCGCAGCGCCGGAATTGTCAGCGGCAGCACGTGAAGGCGATAGAACAGGTCCTCGCGGAACTGACCGGCCTTCACGAGATCGAGCAGCTTGCGGTTGGTCGCCGAGATGATGCGGACATCGACCTTGACCGGCTTGCGGCCGCCGACCGCCTCGACGGTACCTTCCTGCAGCGCGCGCAGCAGTTTCACCTGTGTGGCCAGCGGCAATTCGCCGACCTCGTCGAGGAACAGCGTGCCGCCATGGGCCTCGACGAACTTGCCCTGATGACGCTCGGTGGCGCCGGTGAAGGCGCCCTTCTCATGGCCGAACAGGATCGATTCGACGAGATTGTCCGGGATCGCGCCGCAGTTCACCGCGACGAACGGCTTGGCCTTGCGCTCGCCGCTGCCGTGGATGGCGCGCGCGAACAGTTCCTTGCCGACGCCGGACTCGCCCTCGATCAGCACCGGGATGGTCGAGGACGCGGCTTTCTGCGCCGTGCGCAGCACGCCGGCCATCGCCTCGCTGCGGGTGATGATGTCGGAGAAGGTCAGCCGGCCCTCGCGGCTGTGGCGGATGCGCTGCAATTCGCCCTTGAGCGCCGATGCGTTGAGGGCGTTGCGCAGGCAGACCTGCAGCCGCTCGAAGCCGACCGGCTTGACGACGAAATCCTGGGCACCGGCGCGCATCGCCGACACCACATTGTCGATGCCGCCATGCGCGGTCTGCACGATGACCGGGACGTTCAAACCAGCTTCACGAATTTTTGCGAGGACTCCGAGACCGTCGAGGCCCGGCATCACGAGGTCGAGCACGACGGCATCGATCGCCTGCGTCTCGGATGCGGTCAGGGCCGCTATCGCCGCGTCGCCACTGTCGACGACGAGGGGCTCATAGCCGCACTTCTGCACCATGTTTTCAACCAAACGACGCTGTACGGCGTCATCATCGGCAATCAAAATGGTGGCAGCCATGGTTTTCCCCGCACGCTACGTTTATCTGTCTCGAATCGGGGCAATGTCGCCGATGCCGATTAACGCACTCTTAAACCTTGCAAACCCGCTTTCATTCCGCCGCCGCCGACATCTTTCCGACTGAAGTAAGGTTACGAACGAGATGACCTCGCGCTCCAAAACTGCCTCCCCCAAGTCTGCTTCCGGCAAGTCTGCTCTCGGAAAGTCTGCTCTCAGCAAGGCCGCTCTCCGCAAGGAAGCCGCGCTGCGCAAGACGGCCGCGCAACGCAAACCGGCCGCAGCCAGCCCGGCGGCGAAACAGGCGGCCGGCAAGACCGGCAAGCTTCCGGAATGGAATCTGGCAGATCTCTACTCCGGTATCGACGCGCCGGAAGTCGCACGCGATTTGCAGAAAATGGATGCAGATTGCGTCGCGTTTGAGACCGACTACAAGGGCAAGCTTGCCGAAAATACCGGCAAGGAAGGCGGTGGAAAGTGGCTTGCCGGGGCGATCCGCCGCTATGAGGCGATCGACGATCTGGCTGGCCGTCTCGGCTCTTATGCCGGCCTCGTCCATGCCGGCGACAGCGTCGATCCCGCGATCTCGAAGTTCTACGGCGACGTCTCCGAGCGGCTGACTGCCGCGTCGGTGCATCTCCTGTTCTTCGCGCTCGAGCTCAATCGGGTTGACGATGATGTGATCGAGCGCGCGATGGCCGAACCCACGCTCGGCCACTACCGGCCGTGGATCGAGGATCTGCGCAAGGACAAGCCGTACCAGCTCGAGGACCGCGTCGAGCAGCTCTTCCACGAAAAGGCGCAGAGCGGCTACGCGGCCTGGAACCGGCTGTTCGACCAGACCATCTCCGGCCTGCGCTTCAAGGTCGCGGGCAAGGAGCTCGCGATCGAGCCGACGCTCAACCTGTTGCAGGACAAGGCCGGCGACAAGCGCAAGTCGGCGGCGCAGGCGCTCGCCAAGACCTTCAAGGACAATGAGCGCACCTTCGCGCTGATCACCAACACGCTGGCCAAGGACAAGGAAATCTCCGACCGCTGGCGTGGCTTCCAGGATGTCGCGGATTCCCGCCATCTCAACAACCGGGTCGAGCGCGAGGTGGTCGATGCGCTGGTCGCCTCGGTGCGCGCGGCCTATCCGAAGCTGTCGCACCGCTACTACGCGTTGAAGGCCGGCTGGTTCAAAAAGAAGAAGCTGCCGCACTGGGATCGCAACGCGCCGCTGCCGTTCGCGGCGACCGGCACCATCGCCTGGCCCGAGGCGCGCAACATGGTGCTGTCGGCCTATAACGGCTTCTCGCCCAAGATGGCGGAAATCGCGGAGCGCTTCTTCAGCGATCGCTGGATCGATGCGCCGGTTCGTCCCGGCAAGGCGCCCGGTGCGTTCTCGCATCCGACCACGCCGTCGGCGCATCCCTATGTGCTGATGAATTATCAGGGCAAGCCGCGCGACGTGATGACGCTGGCGCATGAGCTCGGCCATGGCGTCCATCAGGTGCTGGCGGCGAAGAACGGCGCGCTGATGGCGCCGACGCCTTTGACGCTGGCGGAGACCGCGAGCGTGTTCGGCGAGATGCTGACCTTCAAGCGGCTGTTGTCCCAGACCAAGAACGCAAAGCAGCGCCAGGCGCTGCTCGCGGGCAAGGTCGAGGACATGATCAACACCGTGGTGCGGCAGATCGCGTTCTATTCATTCGAGCGTGCGGTTCATACCGAGCGCAAGAATGGCGAGCTCACCGCCGCGCGGATCGGCGAGCTGTGGCTCAGCGTGCAGGGCGAGAGCCTGGGGCCCGCGATCGAGATCAAGCCGGGCTACGAGACGTTCTGGATGTACATCCCGCACTTCATCCACTCACCGTTCTACGTCTACGCCTATGCGTTCGGCGATTGCCTGGTGAACTCGCTCTATGCGGTCTACGAGCACGCATCCGAAGGTTTCGCCGAGCGCTATCTCGACATGCTCGCCGCAGGTGGCACCAAGCATTACTCCGAGCTGCTGCGGCCGTTCGGGCTCGACGCCAAGGACCCGAAATTCTGGGACGGCGGCCTGTCCGTCATCGCCGGCATGATCGACGAACTGGAGACGATGGGCTGACGACCATCGGCCTGCCGGCTGGCTCGGGTCAGATTTGCGCAGCGTTTTTTGCGCCTCGCGGCATGATCGTCCCGTGACGCCCGCGTTTGGGAGATCAATCCTGCCCGAGGGGCGGCCGCAGGGCCGTCGCTCGAGGGGTGAATCGGGGACGATTTGCGGTTCAAATCGCCCGATCGGGACCGCGCCGTTGCCCTGCCAACCTGTTTGCGGTAATGGCTCGCAGAACGCGAATTTCTGACTGGGGACAGCGATGGCAGATCATAGCGAAGTGGCCTATACGACCGCCGACGGCAACGATTACGTGGCGCATGAGCAGACCTATGAAGGGTTTATTCTGCTGGTCAAATACGGCACCATCAGCGTCGCCATCCTCCTCGCCCTGATGGCCTATTTCCTGGTCTGATCCCTGATCGGCTAGCGGCATCGCCGTCCCGCGGCGGTGCCGGAATTCCTGTCGAAACCCGGATGGAAAAACCGGGTACCCAATCTGGCGAAAATAACGCTAGTTTGAAGACGCGTGCGCCGCTCGCGCCGCCGGAGGGCCCATGAAGATCGCCGTTGCCAAGGAAATCGATGCGTCGGAGCCGCGGGTTGCGGTTTCGCCCGATACCATCAAGAAGTTCAAGGCGCTCGGCGCCGAGGTCGCGGTCGAGCCGGGCGCGGGCGTCAAGTCGGGGCTGCCCGATTCGGAGCTTGTCGCGGCCGGCGCCACCGTTAGCGCCGACGCGCTCAAGGATGCCGACATCATCATCAAGGTGAAGCGGCCGGAGGCCTCCGAGCTGGCGAAGTACAAGCGCGGCGCGCTGGTCATCGCGATCATGGATCCCTACGGCAACGAGGCCGCGCTGAAGGCGATGGCCGATGCCGGCGTGTCGGCGTTTGCGATGGAATTGATGCCGCGCATCACCCGCGCCCAGGTGATGGACGTGCTGTCCTCGCAGGCCAATCTCGCCGGCTACCGGGCGGTGATCGAGGGCGCCGAAGCGTTCGGCCGGGCCTTCCCGATGATGATGACCGCCGCCGGCACCATTCCGGCCGCGAAAGTGTTCGTGATGGGCGTCGGCGTCGCCGGCCTGCAGGCGATCGCGACCGCGCGGCGGCTCGGGGCCGTCGTCACCGCGACCGACGTACGGCCCGCCACCAAGGAGCAGGTGGAGAGCTTGGGCGCCAAGTTCCTCGCCGTCGAGGACGAGGAGTTCAAGAACGCGCAGACCGCCGGCGGCTACGCCAAGGAGATGTCGAAAGAGTATCAGGCCAAGCAGGCCGCGCTGACCGCCGAGCACATCAAGAAGCAGGACATCGTGATCACCACCGCCCTGATCCCCGGCCGTCCGGCGCCGAAGCTCGTCTCGGGCGAAATGGTGAAGTCGATGAAGCCGGGTTCGGTGCTGGTCGATCTCGCGGTCGAGCGCGGCGGCAATGTCGAGGGCGCGAGGCCCGGCGAGGTGGTCGAGACCGACGGCATCAAGATCGTCGGCTACACCAATGTCGCCGGCCGGGTCGCCGCCTCGGCCTCGAGCCTCTACGCGCGCAATCTGTTCTCGTTCATCGAGACGATGGTCGACAAGGCCAGCAAGGCGCTCGCGGTCAATTGGGACGACGAGCTGGTGAAGGCCACCGCGCTGACCAAAGACGGCGCCGTCATCCATCCCAACTTCCAGCCGAAGTAAGGAGAGAAGCCATGGAGCATCTCGCGCAGGCCGTCGATCCGTTCGTGTTCCGGCTGTCGATCTTCGTTCTTGCCGTGTTCGTCGGCTACTTCGTGGTGTGGTCGGTGACCCCCGCGCTGCATACCCCGCTGATGAGCGTGACCAACGCGATCTCCTCGGTGATCGTGGTCGGCGCGCTGCTCGCGGTCGGCGTCGGCATGGTGTCGAGCGGATCGGGCTGGGCCCGCGGCTTCGGCTTCGTGGCGCTGATCTTCGCCTGCGTGAACATCTTCGGCGGCTTCCTGGTCACCCAGCGCATGCTGGCGATGTACAAGAAGAAAGCCAAGTGAGCGGCGTGCACCTCGGGGTGACGAAGACAAAGGGGGACCTGAGATGAACGCCAATCTGGCTGCTGTTCTGTATCTCGTGGCGGGGGTGCTGTTCATCCTGTCGCTGCGCGGCCTGTCGAGCCCGGCATCGTCGCGCCAGGGCAATTTCTTCGGCATGATCGGCATGGCGATCGCGGTCGCCACCACGCTGGCGAGCCATCCGCCGGCCGACGGCATCGCCTGGCTCCTGGTGATCGTCGCGATCGCGATCGGCGGCAGCATCGGCGCCGTGATCGCGCGCCGGGTGCCGATGACCTCGATGCCGGAGCTCGTCGCCGCGTTCCACTCGCTGGTTGGCATGGCCGCGGTGCTGGTCGCCGCCGGCGCGTTCTACGCCCCCGAGGCGTTCGATATCGGCGCGCCCGGCAACATCCATCCGCAGAGCCTGGTCGAGATGTCGCTCGGCGTTGCGATCGGCGCCCTGACCTTCACCGGCTCGGTGATCGCGTTCCTGAAGCTGTCGGCGCGGATGAGCGGCGCGCCGATCATCCTGCCGTTCCGCCACGTCATCAACATCGTGCTCGCCCTGGCGCTGGTGTTCTTCATCGTCGGCCTCGTGATGAGTGGCAGCGCGCTCGACTTCTGGCTGATCACCATCATCGCGCTGGCGCTCGGCGTCTTGATGATCATCCCGATCGGCGGCGCCGACATGCCGGTCGTGATCTCGATGCTGAACTCGTACTCCGGCTGGGCCGCGGCCGGCATCGGCTTCACGCTCGGCAACTCGGCGCTGATCATCACCGGCGCGCTGGTCGGCTCGTCGGGCGCGATCCTGTCCTACATCATGTGCCACGCGATGAACCGCTCGTTCATCTCGGTGATCCTCGGCGGCTTCGGCGGCGAGACCGCGGCGGCCGGCGGCGGCTCGGGCGAGCAGAAGCCGGCCAAACTCGGCTCGGCGGATGATGCGGCCTTCATCATGAAGAACGCCTCCAAGGTCATCATCGTGCCCGGCTACGGCATGGCGGTGGCGCAGGCCCAGCACGCGCTGCGCGAGATGGGGGATATCCTGAAGAAGGAAGGCGTCGAGGTGAAGTACGCCATTCACCCGGTGGCCGGCCGCATGCCCGGCCACATGAACGTGCTGCTGGCCGAAGCCAACGTGCCCTATGACGAGGTGTTCGAGCTCGAGGACATCAACTCGGAGTTCGCCCAGGCCGACATCGCCTTTGTGATCGGCGCCAACGACGTCACCAACCCGGCGGCGGAAGAGGACAAGACCTCGCCGATCTACGGCATGCCGGTGCTGCAGGTCTGGAAGGCCGGCACCGTGATGTTCATCAAGCGCTCGCTGGCCTCCGGCTATGCCGGCATCGACAACCCGCTGTTCTACCGCGACAACACCATGATGCTGCTCGGCGACGCCAAGAAGGTCACCGAGAACATCGTCAAGGCGATGTAAGGCACGCGGCGTATGGTGCTGAACCGGGAGTGGGATCGAGACCATCGCATGCCGCTCCTCGCCACGCGCGAGCAGCGCATCGAGTGGCATGTGACGCATGCGAATGTCTGCGCTTGCCGGCCCGTTCCCGACAGCATCAGGCTCGAGGTCGAAATGCTGCTCAATTCCAGGCGCGGGCCACTCTCGGCGGCCACCAAAGACCAAGGCCGGGACCAAAAACTGCGAAAACAACCCCATGCAAAGTAGCAACGGGGCCTCGCATCATCCGACACACTAAATCTAGAGCGGAAATCTAGAGCGGCAGGCGGGATTTGCGCGTGGTTATGACGATCCTGAAATGGCTGCTGATCGTCGCCGCGGTCGTCTATCTCGGTGGCCTCGCGGTGCTGTACGTCAAGCAGCGCGAGATGCTGTTTCCGATTCCGCCGGTGGGACGGACCGCGCCGGCGGCCGCAGGACTTCCCGAAGCGGAAGAACAGGTGCTGACCACTGCGGACGGCGAGAAGGTCATCGTCTGGCACGTGCCGGCGAAGCCGGGCCGGCCGGTCGTGCTGTTCTTTCCGGGCAATGGCGATTTCCTTGCCGGCCGCGTGGCGCGCTTCAAGGCCATCACGGCCGACGGCACCGGGCTGGTGGCGTTGTCCTACCGGGGCTACGCCGGCTCGAGCGGATCGCCAAGCGAGCAGGGGCTGCTGCAGGACGCCGCGGCCGCCTACGCGTTCACCACCGCGCGCTACCGCGCCGAGCAGATCGTGGCGTGGGGATTCTCCCTTGGCACCGGCGTTGCGGTCGCGCTCGCCGCAGAACACCCCATCGGCAGACTGATCCTGGAGGCACCCTATACCTCGGCGGTTGACGTCGCCGGCGTGCTTTTCTGGTATGTGCCGGCCAGCCTGCTGATGCGCGATCAATTCCACTCCGACCGACGAATCACCGGCGTCACGGCGCCGCTCCTGATCATGCATGGCACCGACGATCCGGTGATCCCGATCCGTTTCGGCGAGCGCCTGTTCAGCCTCGCCCATGAGCCCAAGCAGTTTGTGCGACTGCCCGGTGGCGGGCACGATAATCTCGACGATTTCGGTGCGATGGGGACGGCGCGGCCGTTTATCGACGCCGCAAGAGGCTGACGGGGGCGATTGTCTATCGCATAATCGCATCACCGGAAGCGAGGGGACCCCACGATGAGCGCACACGGACCGATGCCACGGTCGGCCTGGCTATATCCCGCTCTGGCGGTGCTGTTGTTTGCGGCGGTCACGGCCACCGGTTACAGCTTCGCGCCGTCGGCCCCCGGCTGGGTCTTCGCAATTGTGCTGCTGGTGATTCTGTTCGGTACCGTGTTCGCGGCCGTCCATCACGCCGAGATGATTGCCGAGCGGATCGGCGAGCCGTTCGGCACGCTGCTCCTGACGCTGGCGGTGACCGTCATCGAGGTCGCGCTGATCTCGACCATCATGCTGGGCGACACGCCGGCGCCGACCCTGGCGCGCGATACCGTGTTTGCAGTGGTGATGATCGTCTGCAACGGCCTGGTCGGGCTCTGCATCTTCATCGGCGGCATCCGCTACCGCGAGCAGGATTTCCAGATCACCGGAGCGAACCTCTACCTCAGCGTGCTGTTCGTGCTCGCGACCATCACGCTTGCGATGCCCAATTTCACGTTCACGGCGCCCGGCCCGGTCTACTCCACGGCCCAGCTCGCCGTGATCAGCGTCGTGACCCTGCTGCTTTATGCGGTGTTCCTCTACACCCAGACCATCCGCCACCGCGATTACTTCGTCAGCGGCGCCAATGAGGCGGCAGCGCATGGCGAGGTGATGTCGGACCGGATGACGGCGATCAGCGTCGCCCTGCTGCTGGTTTCGCTGCTGGCGGTGGTGCTGCTGGCCAAGAAATTCTCGCTGGTGGTCGATGTCGTCACCGTCAAGATCGGCGCGCCGCCGGCCTTTGCCGGTCTGGTGGTGGCGGCGCTGATCCTGCTGCCGGAGAGCGTTGCCGCGGTGTCGGCGGCGCGCAAGAACGACCTGCAGAAGAGCATCAACCTCGCGCTCGGCTCCTCGATCGCCACCATCGGGCTCACGGTTCCCGCGGTGGCGGTTGCCGCCTATGCGCTGGACAAGCAGCTGGTGCTCGGGCTCAGCAACCAGGATATGCTGATCCTGCTGCTCACCTTCATGGTCAGCCTGCTCACCTTCGGAACCGGCCGCACCAACATCCTGTTCGGGCTCGTTCACATGGTGGTGTTCGCCGTGTTCGTGTTCATGGTTTTCGTGCCCTAGAGCCTTTATCGTTCCGATTGAATCGAAACGGGGCTCTAGATTATTGTTTTGACGCGTTTTCTTCACGCGAACCGGTATCCACTTCGCTTGAAAACGCTTTCGTGGAGAAATGACGATGCTCAGCGCCAAATCGGATGTTCAGGTGGACACGGCGGAGGTCCGCGTGACCGAATGGCGGCTCGCGCCGGGCAGCGCCACCGGCCACCACACCCATGAGATGGACTACGTCATCGTTCCGATCACGGCAGGCGAGATGACGATCGTGGCGCCGAACGGCGAGCGCTCGAAGGCGCAGCTCGGGGCCGGCAGGTCCTATTTCCGCAAGGCCGGGGTCCAGCACGACGTCCTTAACGAGACGGCCAGCGAGATCGTGTTCCTCGAGGTCGAACTCAAGCCCTGACGCGGTACAAAAACCCTGCAAGGAACCCTGCGCGTGCCGAATGGCAGGTCCGAGTCCGCGGAGCTGTGGAAATTCATGAGCCGTTAACGGCTGCACGATGATCTAGAGGGCGGATGCGGCCTACGCAGGGGGCGCCTCCGCTGAAACCAAAGTGACACCAAAGGTGACGTCGGAACGGGGGTTTGCCACCGATCCGTCGCAGTTGATCCCTGAATGTGCCTCAAAGTTCCAGCATGAAATAACGGGGTGGGGAGTGGCAGGTCATGCTGAGTTACCTGAAGAAATTCGTGATGGACATCTTACCCTCGGTGGCAGCGACCATCATCGGGGCGTACATCGTCAATCATTACATCGTGGCCAAGCCGCAAGCGCCGGATGCCACAGCCGTGACCGCCGCCGCGGATCCCAAGGCGGATCCGAAAGCCGCCGCCAAGCCCGCCGAAAAGTCCACCGTGGTCAGCAGCCTCCCGGAAGCCGGCGTGAAGGCCAAGGGCATGTCCGAGCGCACCCTGATCGAGCGGTCGGCGTCGGAGAAGGCCACCGTCACCGAGAAGCCCGCCGATCCCAAATCGGCTGACACCAAATCTGCCGACACCAAAACTGATGCGCCGGCCGAGACGGCCAGCATCCCGGCCGACTCGCGCCATCATCCGGCAGCGCCGAAGGCGGTCGCGAAGGCTGCGCCCGCCGCGGCGCCGGTCGAGTCCGCCGTCGCGCCGGAGGAAGCCCGCGATGCCAACGATCTTGCGCGCGCCGCCATCGAGCGGCTGCGCAAGGAGCGTCCGCAGGACGCTGGGCGTTCCCAGGACGCTGTGCGTTCCCAGGACGCTGTGCGCTCCCAGGACGCTCGCAGCACCGATCTCGCCCGCCTGCCTGACCAGCAGCGTCCGGCGGCAGCCCCGGCGATCCGGCCGTTGCCGCCGCCGATCATGGTGTCGAACCCGTCCAGCGACAATGCCGATCAAGCGGCGCAGCCGCGTCCGCCCTATGCCGCCAATGCGCAGGATTCGAACCGGCTGACGCCGCCGGCCGACATTCCGGTCCCGGTGCTGCAGGCCCCGCTCGACCTGCGTGCCGACGCTGCGATGCCGGCGCCGAAGAACGAGCGCACGTCGGTGACCGACGACATGTTCTCGGGCATGAAGTCGATGTTCCACGCCGTCCTGCCGAAGTAACGCGCAGCCCTGATCTATCGTTCTCGACGCATCTGCTTCGAGCGGATCGGTAACCGCTCGTTTGAAAGCGCGCTAGCCGCCGGTGCGCGCCAGCCCGCTGCGCGCGCTTCCGTCATTTGGCCGCAGCGCGAGCGCGCGATTGTAGGACGCCGCCGCCTTGGCCCTGTCGCCGAGCCGCTCATAGGCCTGGCCGCGCGCGCTCCACGCCGCAACATTGTTGGGATCGGCCTGCACGGCCTCGTCGAGATCGGAGGCGGCCTGCTTGGCCTTGTCGAGCGCGAGGTAGCTGGTGGCGCGGCCGACCAACGGCTCGGCCTTTTGCGGCGACAGCCCGCTCGCCGCCGTGAAATCGTCGATCGCCTGCTGATGTTGTCCGCGGCCCTGATAGATCAGGCCACGGCCGTACAGCGCCTGGATGTTGTAAGGGTCGGCGGTCAGCGCCTGCTCGAATTCCGCCTGCGCCTCATCGACCTTGCCGGAATGCGCCAGCACCTGGCCGCGCGTGGCGTGATCCTTGGCGCGGTTGATGTCCTGTGGGGTGATGGTGTCGGCGGCAGGCTTGTCGGCAGCGGCAGCCTGTTTCGGCTTGTCGTCCGAGCCCCATGATCCCAGGTCGAAGGAGCAGCCCCCGAGCGGCAGGCCGAGAACCACGGCCATGATGACGAGGTGCGCCGCACGACGGCTGTGCGCAGCTTCTGGGAGCGGGGAGCGGAGCGCCGGAACGGCCATCATGCAAAGTGCTCTTGCCGGTCGTTTTGCATGGGTACCCCGGAACACGGCTGGCTTCAAAACAACAACGCGGGCCCGTGGCCCGCGCTGTTAGACTTCCATATCGGCAAAACGGTTCAGCGCGGTCCGCGACCGGCGCCTGCACCACCGGGACGGCCGCCACGGTCGCCACCGGGACCAGCGCCGAACACCGGCTTCGGCTTCATCGGCAGCAGGCCTTCGCGCTGCAGCTTCTTGCGCGCCAGCTTGCGTGCGCGGCGCACGGCTTCGGCCTTTTCACGAGCCTTCTTCTCAGAGGGCTTTTCGTAGTGACCGCGGAGCTTCATCTCGCGGAAAATGCCCTCGCGCTGCATCTTCTTCTTCAGCGCCTTCAGGGCTTGGTCGACATTGTTATCGCGGACGAGAACCTGCACGCGGCATCCTCTTTTGAATTGATCGGTTCGGAATTCTGGCGAGGTAAAGGGGCGGCAAAAGGCCTGCCTCTTAACCCTAGGCGCGCGCATGTATCAGACAAACGCGCAGATGTCCACCGGTCGAGTGACTTTAGGGCCTAGTAAAGCCACGAAATGGGGCGAAAATGCCTTCGTGCGGCCCTGATTTGGGTGGTTTGGCGCCAGGATCGGGGCCGCTCCCGGAGTTTCAGATAACCCGGACATTGGAAATAGGGGAGATGCCACATGGACATGAAGAAATACGCGGCCGAACTGATCGGTACTTTCTGGCTCACATTCGCTGGCTGCGGCAGCGCGGTGATCGCGGCCGGCTTTCCGCAGGTCGGGATCGGCCTGGTCGGCGTGTCATTGGCCTTCGGGCTCAGTGTGGTGACCATGGCCTATGCGATCGGCCATATCTCGGGTTGCCACCTCAATCCGGCCGTGACGGTCGGACTCGCCGCGGGCGGGCGTTTCCCCGGCGGCCAGGTGCTGCCCTATATCATCGCGCAGGTCGCTGGCGCGATCATCGCGGCCTGGCTGCTCTATGTGATCGCCAGCGGCGCGCCCGGCTTCGATGTGACCAAGGGCTTCGCCTCCAACGGCTATGACGCGCACTCACCGGGCCACTACAGCATGGTGGTGTGCTTCATCACCGAAGTGGTGATGACCATGATGTTCCTGTTCATCATCATGGGATCGACCCACGGCAAGGCGCCCGCCGGCTTCGCGCCGCTCGCCATCGGCCTCGCGTTGGTGATGATCCATCTGGTCAGCATTCCCGTCACCAACACCTCGGTGAACCCGGCGCGCAGCACCGGGCCGGCTCTGTTCGTCGGCGGCTGGGCGCTGGGGCAGCTCTGGATGTTCTGGGTCGCGCCCCTGATCGGCGGCGCGCTCGGCGGCGTGATCTATCGCTGGCTCAGCGACGAGCCGACCGGCATCGTCGCCGGCGTCAAGACTGCGTGATCGGCTAAAGCATGATCCGGAAAAGTGCGAAGCGGTTTTCCGAAGAGATCATGCTCAAACAAGGAGCTAAAGCGCGATGACGATTCAACCTGATCTCATCGCGCTTTAGAGCGTGTTCGAGCGAAGTGGACGCCGGTTCGCGTGAAGAAAACGCGTCAAAGCACAAACTAGAGCATCGGTTCTGATTCAATCAGAGCCGATGCTCTAATGGGATCGTGGCCGCCACGATCCTATTTCCATCGATGAGTCGAAGGCGGCCGCCGGTGTGGAATTAATTACGGCTTGCGGGCCGGCGTCACTTCGGTGACGTGCCCCATCTTGCGGCCAGGGCGCGGCGTGCCCTTGCCGTACAGATGCACCGTGGCGCCGGGAACGGTGAGCCATTGCTCATAGCTCAGGATGTCGTCGCCGATCAGGTTGGTCATGGTGACGTCGCCGTGGCGCACCGGCTTGCCCAGCGGCCAGCCGGCGATCGCACGGATGTGCTGCTCGAACTGTGAGATCGAGGCGCCATCGAGCGTCCAGTGGCCGGAATTGTGCACGCGCGGCGCGATCTCGTTGACCAGCACCGTCGCTGCGCCGTTACCGGGCACCACGAACATCTCGACCGCGAGCACGCCGACATAGTCGAGCGCCGCGGCGATCTTTTCGGCGATCGCCCGCGCCTGCGCCGCAAGCTCGTCGGAGATCGCGGCCGGCGCGCGGGAAGTTTTCAAGATGTGGTCGCGGTGCTCGTTCTCGGTGACGTCGAAGCACTCGACCTCGCCGGAAGCCGAGCGCGCCGTGATCACCGAGATCTCGCGCTCGAACGGCACAAAGGCCTCGAGGATGGCCGATTTGGTGCCGAGGTCCTGCCAGACCTGCTCGAGGTCGTCGCCGGCCCGGATGATGGCCTGGCCCTTGCCGTCATAGCCGAAGCGGCGGGTCTTGATCACGGCAGGCAGGCCGATCCGCTCGATCGCTGCGCGCAGCGTGGCGACCGATGAGACGTCGGCATAATCGGCGGTGCCGATCCCGAGCTTGCTGACGAAATCCTTCTCGATCAGCCGGTCCTGCGTGGTCTCGAGGATCTTCTGTGCGGGCAGGACCGGACGGCGCGCGGCGAGCACCATCGCGGTCGCAGCCGGCACATTCTCGAATTCATAGGTGACGACGTCGACGTCGTTGGCGAACAGCTCGAGCGCCTCGACGTCGGCATATTCCGCGCAAGTCGCGTTCTGCACCACGTCGAAGGCCGGCGAGTCCGGATCGGGTGAAAACACCTGGCAGCGGAGCCCGAGGCGCGCGGCGGCAAGCACCAGCATCCGGCCCAATTGTCCGCCGCCGAGGATTCCAATGGTGTCGCCCGGCTTCAGCTTCACGAGGTTCGAAGCCGTCACGCCGTGCCCTCCGGCTGGTCCTTGACCGCATCGCTCTGCTGCTTGCGCCAGGCCGCAAGGCGGGCCGATAGAGCGGGATCGTCGAGCGCGAGGACGCTCGCCGCGAGCAACGCGGCATTGATCGCGCCGGGCTTGCCGATCGCGAGCGTTCCGACCGGGATGCCGGCCGGCATCTGCACGATCGAATAGAGCGAATCGACCCCGGACAGCGCCTTCGATTCGACGGGAACCCCGAACACCGGAAGCTCCGTCAGCGCGGCCGTCATGCCCGGCAAATGCGCGGCACCGCCGGCGCCGGCAATAATCACCTTGTGCCCGGCCGCCTTGGCGCCCTTGGCAAAGGCATAGAGCCGGTCGGGGGTGCGGTGCGCCGAAACGATGCGCGTTTCGCAGGCAACACCCAGCGCGGCCAGGGTGTCGGCAGCATGGCGCATGGTTTCCCAGTCGGACTGGCTTCCCATGATGATGGCGATCGGAGCGGTCATCTCTTCAATTCTGTTCAGGAATCCAAAAGCATAGGCCGATTATAGGGGCGGCCCGGGCGTCATCCAAGGCGTGGCAAGGGAGTTAGAATGGACTATCCTGTCTTGGTGAATCCCGGCAAGCCTTCATAAGCAGGCCTCAACAAGGATGCGCATGAAGAAGAAGACGACGGCGGCGGCCTCGGGGGCGGCAAAACGACGAAAAGGCGCGCCCGCCGCGCGCAAATCCGTACCCGGCAGGACGGCAACAAAGGGGACTGGAACCAAAGCGGCTGGAACCGAAGCTTCCATGCGAGGCGCGGTCGCGTCCGGCGACAAATCCACGATCCGCAGGTTGCGGGCGCAGCTGGCGCGGGCCCAGGCCCGGATCGAGGAGCTGCAGGCCTCCGCCGAGACCGACTTCCTGCTCGACATCCTGAACCGGCGCGGCTTCGAGCGCGAGCTCGTCCGTTCGCTCTCCTTCATCAAGCGTTATCAGGCCTCCGGCGCGCTGATCGTGCTCGACGTCGATCGCCTCAAGCCGATCAACGATGCGTTCGGGCACGCGGCAGGTGACGAGGTGCTGAAGACGATCGTCGCCGCGATATCGGACCAGGTGCGCGCCTCCGACGTGATCGGCCGTCTCGGTGGCGACGAGTTCGCAGTGCTGTTGTGGAATCTCAGCGAGACCGATGCCCGCGCCAAGGCGGCCGCGCTGGAAGAGGCGATCGACCGCCTGACTTTCGTGTTTCGTGGCAGCACGATCTCCGCGGGCGCCTCAGCAGGCGTTGCGATCCTCACAGCGCATTCGGATGCCGATCGCGTGCTCGATGAAGCCGATCGTGCGATGTATGTGCGCAAGGCGCAGCGCCGCCATGAATCCTGAAAATTACAGCGCGCTCAGATCCTCCGGCACATTGCCGTAGGCCCGCAGCAGCTTGGCATCGCCGAATTCGCCGATCGCGGGATCGCCGGTGCGGCTGAACGCGACGGCGCCGATGCTGCCGGGCATCCGCGACATCGTCTCGGCCCGGCGCAGTGCGATCGCCGGGCTCTGGCATTCCTCGGCACTGCCGGCGACCGGCGTGCCGTCGTCGTCCTGCATGAAAGGCAGCGCCACGTAATAGGTCACGTCAGCCATTGCTGTGCTCCCTGAAGATCAGGCGGCGTCGCTCGCCGCATGGGTTCGCGCCGGCACGCAGCCGGCCGCGATCGCGGCCTGCAATTCCTCGAGCTCGGCTTCGAGATATTCGTTGGCCATGATCAGCGCCTTGATGGTGCTGCGCAGGTTGCCGTCGCACATCGCGATCGCCTGATCGCAGGCCTGCTCGTAGCGGCTGTTGTCGGGCAGGGCGGGCGGTGCGGACATGGCGAAACTCCCTCTGATGGCTGGCAGCTGGATTGGCATGTTCTTATTTTGTTCTTTTGGAGTCAAGCGCCGAAAAGTGCGCCCGCGTCCGTTGCCGCGAACGTGAAGCCAGTCGGGCGCTGTGGATGACGGGGAAAACCGCCGCCGGACCTGAACCAGTGGGCCGCCGAACCGCCGAGGCGGGCGTCAGGCGATGATGTCGGGCGTGATCTGATCTTCGATGAAGGCGATGCGGTCGCGCAATTGCAGCTTCCGCTTCTTCAGGCGTTGCAGCATCAAGAGATCCGGCGCCGGCGATTGATGCAGCGCGTCGATCGCGGCATCGAGGTCGCGGTGCTCTTGTTGCAGACGCGCAAGCTCGGCGAGGAGTTCGCGCTCATCCTGATCGTTCATGGTTGTGTATTGACTGGTAAGCACGACGAGGTTGTTGCGGCCGAAGCAGCCGCTCGCCGGAATATCCTCCCTGAGCGCGCCCGGCGCAAGCCGAACCGGTTCCATAGTCACGATTAGTTACAGATAAACCGAAATGAGTCCGTGCGGCATTTCGCGTCCCCTATCGACAGCATCGCCCACTCGTGTAGAATTATTGGTCCGGATCGAACCTGAGGTTTAACGCACCGAGGAGTGTTCGCAATGGCAATACAGGCCCATCTCGTTGAGCTGGAGCGTAAGCACAAAATACTCGAGAACGAACTGCACGAAGCACTCGTTCACCCCTCCGTAGACGATCTCCACATTTGCGAGCTCAAGCGCCGCAAGTTGATGGTCAAGGACCAAATCGAGCGGTTGAGACTTTCCGCCGACGACACGGTCCACTAAGCCGGTTCCTCCGCAAATTTGCAAATAATCTGGCCTTTACCGAGGGATGAACGCCGCGGCGCGCATCCCTCGGGGAGGCAATGCTGCATTTGCTCAGAGCTCTGCCAGCTCGCCGACATGGTCGGCGACCGCGAGCGACGACGTCAGTCCAGGCGATTCGATCCCGAACAGGTTGATCAGGCCCGCGACGCCGTGATCGGCCGGTCCCTGGATCAGGAAATCCTGGGTGGCGACCGCCGGCGGCACGATCTTGGGCCGGATTCCCGAATAGCTCGGCATCAGCGCCCCGTCGGGCAGGGTCGGCCAGTATTTCCGGATCGCCGGATAGAACCGCTCGGCCCGATCAGGGTCGACGGCGTAATCGATGTGATCGATCCATTCGACGTCGGGGCCGAACCTCGCCTGTCCGGCCATGTCGAGCGTCAGGTGCACGCCGAGCCCGCCGGGCTCCGGCACCGGATAGATCAGGTGCGAGAACGGCGCCCTGGCGCTGCAGCTGAAGTAATTGCCCTTGGCCAAATAGGCCGTTGGAATCAACTCGATCGGCATGCCCTCGACGTTGCGCGCAACCGCCGTTGCGCCGAGGCCGGCGGCATTGACCAGGAGATCGCAGGCCAGCGTCATGGGCGCCGCGCCGCCGGCCTCGATCTCGAACCCGTTGGCCGTGGCCCTGGCGTGGAGCAGCGGCGTATGGAAGGCGAATGCAGCTCCGGCCGCTTCGGCGTCGCCGCGCAGCGCCAGCATGTAGGCATGGCTGTCGATGATCCCGGTAGAGGGCGACAGCAGCGCCGCGTCGCAGTTCAGCGCCGGCTCCAGCGCGCGCGCCGCCTCGCCGGACAGGAGCTGCATGTCGTCGACGCCGTTGGCCTCGGCATGGGCCCGGATCGACTGCAGTTTTTCGGTCTCTTTGGCCGTGGTGGCGACGATCAGCTTGCCGCAATTCCTGTGCGGGATGCCGTGCTCGGCGCAGTAGCGATAAAGCGCCCGCTTGCCGCTGACGCACATCCGCGCCATCAGGCTGCCGGCCCGATAGTAGATGCCGGCGTGGATCACCTCGCTGTTTCGCGACGAGGTGACGGTGCCGATCCCCTCGGCCTCCTCGATCACAATCACTTCGCGGCCGGCCTGTGCCAGCCGGCGCGCCACCGCGAGGCCGATCACCCCCGCACCGACGATCACGCAATCAACCCTGTCCATCTCGTCCTTCAGGTCCGAACATTTCCGCGCAGCCACGCCGTTGCCGCCAACATCGTTCAGCCGATCCCATCGTTTTGGGCAAGTGCTTATTAGGCAAGTGCTTGGGCCATCTCAAATAGTTGGGGAGCCATGCTCTGTTAGGGCAGCATTAATCACGTCAGGGCAATTGCCGTACATTAAGTGGCATTTCCAGGTTGCATCCCTGCGCGTTTACCCGATCCAAACCGCCAGAGCCGGACACTCGCCCCGGTAATCCGCGGGTGATTGATGGCTGGCAGGAAGTGGCAGGCGGGCGGGAAGAATTCGATTCCGGCAAGGGCCGTCCTTTGCCTGATCGCGGCCGTCGTGCCGGTCGGTGCAGCCCGGGCCGCCTCCGCCGCCTTCGCCCCGTCGACCTATCTTGGTGACCTCGATCCCGGCGTGGTCTGGGAGCTCCTGATCGGCAGCGTGGTGGTTGCGTCCTTCCTCGGCGCGGTCGGGCTGTGGATCCTTTCGGCCCTGCGCAAGGCCAAGCGCGCGCAATTGCGGCGCAACGCCTTCGTGTCGTCCGCCCTCAACCATCTGAACCAGGGCGTGGTGATGACCGATGCGCGTGAGCGCATCGTGTTCTGCAACGACCGCTATCTCGACATCTACGGCCTGTCGCGCGCCGACATCAGGCGCAACATGACCGGCACCGAGCTGTTGGAGCTGCGCCGCGACCGCGGCGTGCTCGACATCAGCGCCGAGGATTTCTTCGCCAGGGCCGCAGCGCCCGATGGGCTGGTCACCGAACTGCCCGGCGGCCGATCGGTGCTGGTGAAATATTTTCCGCTGCCGAACGGCGGCTCGGTCGCGACCCATCTCGATTGCACCGACCAGCGCAAGCTGTCGCGCAAGCTCGCCTCGACCACGCAATTCCTCGAATCCGTGCTCGACAACGTCCCGGTCTGCGTCGCGGCCAAGAACATCGAGGACGGCCGCTACATCTTTGCCAATCGCGCGTTCGAGCGCTTCTCGCGCTTCTCGCGCGATCACATCGTGGGCAAGCGCGCCGACGAGATCTTCCGTCCCGAGACCGCCGTCAGCATCGACACCGCCGACCGCGCCGCGCTGGACGCGCCGGAAGGTTATCACCGCAGCGAATTCTTCGTCGAGCGCGGCTCGGAGAAGCGCATCCTGGCGTCGAACCGCGTGATCGCCCGCAACGAGGCCGGCGATCCGGAATTCCTGATCGCGCTGTTCGAGGACGTCACCGACCGCCGTTCGCTGTCACGCGAGCTCGAGAACAACAGGAAATTCCTCGAGCTTGTGGTCGACAACATCCCGGTCTCGCTGATCGTGCAGCGCGTCAGCGACGGCCGCTACCTGCTGGCGAACCGCAGCGCCGAGACGATCCTCAACCGCCGCCGCGAGGACGCCGCCGGGCTCACCGCTTCCGACATCTTCAATGCGCGCGAAGCCAAGCTGATCGTCGCCCGCGACGAGGCTGCGATCCGGAAGCGCAGCATGATCGCCGAGGAGCACCCGATCTCGACCAAGGACGGCCTGCGGCTGTTCCTGACCCGCCGCATGACCGTGCTCGACGACCATGGCGAGCCGCAATATCTGATCAAGACCCATGAGGACGTCACCGACCGGCGCCAGACCGAGTCGCGCATGGCGCACATGGCCTATCATGACGGCCTGACCGATCTGCCGAACCGCGCCGCCTTCCTGCAGGCGCTGACCCAGATGATCGAGGCCTGCGACGGCACCGACGAGGAGTTCGCCGTGCTCTGCGTCGACCTCGATGGGCTGAAGGAGATCAACGACGTCTACGGCCATGCGATGGGCGACAAGGTGCTGATCGAAGTCGCGCAGCGCTTGCAGACCGTGGCGCGCGGCGGCGTGGTTGCGCGGCTGTCCGGCGACGAATTCGGCCTCATCATCGACGGCCAGCAGCCGGCCGCCGGCATTGCGCTGGCCGAGCAGGCCGCCGAGGCGTTGGGTGAGGATTTCGCGATCGACGGCAAATCGGTGCGCACCGGCCTCACCACCGGCATCGCGGTGTTCCCGCACAACGGATCCGACGCGGCCTCGCTGCTGGCCAATTCGGGCGCGGCGCTGTTCCGCGCCAAGGCCAAGTCGCGCGGCACGATCTCGATCTTCGAGCCGGAGATGGACCAGCAGATCCGCGATCGCCGCGTGCTGCATCAGGAACTGTCGGTCGCGATCAAGAACGGCGAATTGTCGCTCTACTACCAGCCGCAGGCGGCCACCGGCGCGAGCGTTGCGGACAGCCAGATCATCGGCTTCGAGGCGCTGGCGCGCTGGCACCATCCGGTACGCGGCTTCGTGCCGCCCAGTGACTTCATTCCGCTCGCGGAAGAAAGCGGCCTGATCGTCGAGATGGGCGAATGGATTTTACGCGAAGCCTGCCGTGAGGCCGCCTCCTGGGCGGTGCCGATGCAGGTCGCCGTGAACCTGTCGCCGGCGCAGTTCACCCATGGCGACCTCGTCGGCCTCGTGCATTCGATCCTGCTCGAGACCGGGCTGACGCCCGATCGCCTCGAGCTTGAAATCACCGAGGGCGTGCTGATCGAGGATTTCGACCGCGGCCTGTCGCTGCTGCGGCGGCTGAAGGCGCTCGGCGTGCGCATCTCGATGGATGATTTCGGCAGCGGCTATTCCTCGCTGAGCTATCTGCAGGCGTTTCCGTTCGACAAGATCAAGATCGACCGCGCTTTCGTCATCAATCTCGGCCGCAATCCGCAATCGGCCGCGATCGTCCGCGCGGTCATCGATCTCGGTCACGGCCTCGAAATGTCGATCGTCGCCGAAGGCGTCGAGACCGAAGCGCAGCTCAGCTTCCTCTCCGAAGAAGGCTGCGACGCGGTGCAGGGCTATCTGATCGGTCGGCCCGCCCCGATCGGTCAATTTGCCGCGCTGGTCGGCGGCGACCTGCTCGCCGAAACCGTGCGCAGGGCCGGTTGAATCGGCCTGAACCGCCGAAGCGGCCCGGCGGCTGCCTTGCCATCTGTTGCGCGTCCGGCTAAATCTCGGCCCACCACATCATTTCAGCCGAGAAAGGAGGGCTGCGTCGTGGCGAGATTCACCGATCCCCACCTCAAGCGTGGCCCCGTCAACGCCCTGCAAATGCGTTTGCAGGGCTGACCGGAAACTCGGACAAAATCTCTTCCTGGTCTGCCCTTCGTGGCCGTGCGGCGTCGAACCTTTGAGCGTTCGCGCCTGCATTTGAATCCCTCGCCGCGCTTCGACACGCGCATCCGATGCTGGCTGGACGCCGCGGGATGTCGTGATTGCCGGCAAGACCAGAGAACTGATCGTGACCCTCATCAATGTACGCAATCTCGGCGTGACGCTGAACGCGCCGCTGTTTTCCGAACTGAATTTTGTCGTCAATGCCGGCGACCGGATCGGCTTCGTCGCCGCCAACGGCCGCGGCAAATCCACGCTGCTGCGCTGTATCGCAGGCAGCATGGAGCCCAATGAAGGCGACATCACCCGCGCGCGTGGCCTGACCGTCGGCCATGTCGAGCAGGATGCGCCGCCGAGGCTGCTCGATACCCCGTTCCATGCGGCCGTGCTCGAGGCACTACCCGGCGAGCAGCGCGCCAGCGAGGGCTGGCGGGTCGACGTCGCCTTGCAATCGCTGGAGGTGCCGGAGGAACTGTGGGCGCGACCGCTCAAGCAACTGAGCGGCGGTTGGTTACGGCTTGCGCTGCTCGCACGTGTGCTGGTGACCGAGCCCGATGTGCTGCTGCTCGACGAGCCGACCAACCATCTCGACCTCGCCAAGATCGGCCGGCTTGAGGGCTGGTTGAACGCGCTGCCGCGCGAGATGCCGGTGGTGATCGCAAGCCACGACCGTGCCTTCCTCGATGCGACCACCAACCGGACGCTGTTCCTGCGCCCGGAACGGTCGCAGCTGTTCTCGTTGCCATACACCGCGGCGCGCGCGGCGCTCGACGAATTCGATGCCTCGGACGAGCGGCGCTTTCAGCGCGACATGAAGGCCGTCCGGCAACTCCGGCAGCAGGCCGCCAAGCTCAACAACCTCGGCATCAATTCCGGCAGCGACCTTCTGTTGTCGAAGACCAGGCAATTGAAGCAACGTGCCGAGAGACTGGAGGAGACCGCGAAACCGGCGCATGTGGAACGCTCGGCCGGCACGATCCGGCTCGCCAAGCGCGACACCCATGCCAAGGTTCTGATCAGGTTGAACAACGCCGCGATCGGCACCCCGGACGGCCGGCCGCTGTTCAGGACCGGCCAGCAGTTCATCTGCAAGGGCGATCGGATCGCCCTGCTCGGGCCGAACGGCGCGGGCAAGACCCGGTTCGTCGCGGCGTTGCGGCTGGCGATCGAGGACGCGGAGGCGGCAGCCGCGGAGATCAGGGCCACCGAGTCGCTGGTGCTTGGCTATTGCGACCAGGCGCTGGCCGATCTCGCCGATAGCGACACGCCGATGCGCATGCTGACGCGGCGCTTTGCGGTCGGCGATCAGCGGGCGCGTGGCCTGCTTGCCGGTGCCGGGCTCTCGATCGAGATGCACGGCCGTCCGATCGGGCGGCTATCGGGCGGGCAGAAGGCCCGTCTCGGCATGCTGGTGCTTCGGCTCACCCAGCCGAACTTCTATCTGCTCGACGAGCCGACCAACCACCTCGACATCGAGGGCCAGGAGGCGCTGGAGGACGAACTGATGGAGCAGCGGGCCAGCTGCCTGCTGGTGTCGCACGACCGCCAGTTCGTGCGCACGGTGGCCAACCGGTTCTGGGTGATCGAGGGCAAGAAGCTGATCGAGGTCGATGGACCCGAACATTTCTTTGCCTCGGTTGGCGCCGGCTGATGCATTTTCTCCGCGAACACATATTCCGTTCGCATGGAAATGCGATAGGCGTTGCGCATGGCGGACTATGACGTCGCGATCATCGGCGGTGGCCTGAACGGCACGAGCATTGCGCGTGATGCGGCCGGCCGCGGCCTGCGCGTGATCCTGCTGGAGCAGGCCGATCTCGGCTCCGGCGCGTCGCAGGCCTCGCCGCGGCTGGTCCACGGCGATCTGGCCGGGCTGGAACGGCGCGAGTTCTTCCGCGTCCGCAGGGCGCTCAGGGAACGCGATGTGTTGCTGCGCATCGCGCCGCATCTCGTGCGGCCGGCGCGCTTTGCGATCCCGGCGCATGCCGAGGAACGGCCGCCGTGGCAATTGCGGTCGTTGCTGCTGCTCTACGAGCGGTTGGCCTCGCGCAGCGGCCTGCCGCGCTCGACGACGCTGGATGTCACCCACCATCCGGTCGGCAATGCGCTGAAGCGGCCGTTCGGAACCGCGTTCGAATACTCCGACTGCGTCGTCGACGATTCCCGTCTCGTCGTGCTCACCGCGGTCGATGCCGCGGCGCGCGGCGCCGATATCCGCACCGGCGCGCGCGTGACCCGGGCCGAGCGCGGCGAGACCTGGCGGCTGGTCACGATCGACCGCGGCTATCGGCGGGTGATCACGGCGCGGTCGCTGGTCAACGCGACCGGTGCATGGACCGCCTCCGTCGCCGACACCGTGTTGCGCGTGCCGGCACCGCAGCTCGCGACGGTGCAGACTAGCCAGATCGTGGTGCGCCGCCTGTTCGACTGCGACAACGTCTATGTGTTCCAGAACACCGACGGGCAACTGATCTTCGCCAGTCCCTATGAGCGCGACTTCACCCTGATCGGCAGCATTAGCCGTCCCTTCACGGGCGACCCTGCCATTGTTGCGATGGGGGTGCGTGAAGTCGCCTATCTCTGCGATGCCGCCAATCGTTACTTTCGCGAGCAGATCGCGCCAGCCGATGTGCTGCGAACGATTTCCGGCGCCAATTCCGTCATCGCTCCCGCGCGCCGGCGCATCAGCGATGGTGCCTCATCGCTTGATTATAGGCGCGGCAAGGCACCGCTGCTCACGATCTTCGGCGGCGACGTCACCACGGCGCGGCGCCGCGCCGAGCGGGCGGTCTCGGAGTTCACGCGGTTCTATCCGATGACGCCGCGCTGGACCGCAACAGTGCCGCTGCCGGGCGGCGAATTCGCGTGGCAGCGCTTTGAGACCGAGGTCGACATCGCGCGCGACCACTGGCGCTTCCTAGGCGAGGCGCAGGCGCGGCGGCTGGTGGCCGCCTACGGGCTGAATATAAAGGACATCCTGGGCGACGCGAAGCAGAAGGCCGACCTCGGTCCGGCCTTCGGCCCGGAGCTGACTGGGGCGGAGGTGCGTTATCTCATGCGCAAGGAATGGGCGCGCTTTCCCGACGATATCCTGTGGCGACGCTCCAAGCTCGGCCTGACCATGCCGCAAGCCGATCAGGATGCGCTTGCGGCGTTCATGGCGAAGGCGGATTGAGGTTCGGCTATTGCCGCGCCGCCTCCTGCGACCAGGCGAGGTCACGCTTGGACGGACGGCGATGCAGCCGCTCCGAGATCAGGCTCGTCGCTTGCCGGCCTTGACCCGCGCGCAGGCACGCGACGATGAAGGTGTCCTCCCACAATTCGCGTTGCGCATGGCTGCCGCCGATCCGCACCAGCTCGGGCATCAGCGGCGCAAGGATGCGCACGGCGCGCTCATGATCGCCGGCAGCGAAGGCGGCAACGCCCCGGCCGAGCCCGATCGCGGCAGGGCCGGGTGGCAGTTTGCCGTCGGCGTCGCGCGCCGCCATCTCGGCCAGCCGCGTCTCCAGCGCATCGTTGTTGGTCGTGGCCGCGACCAGCGCATGGTGCACATCGGCGAAATGCGCGCCGGCCTTCGGGAAGTAGCCGTCGCCATAGGCGGCGACATCCTTCCAGTGCGGCTCGAGGCCGGTCTTGCCGGCGACCGACAGCCGCCACAGCAGCGAGGCCGTGTCGGTATAGATATTGAGCGGCGGATAGGGCCGATCCGCCGGCTTGATGTGCTGCTCGTAGATGTCGAGCGCGCTGTCGGCGTCGCTTTCCTCGATCGCGATCAGAGCGAGGTGCCAGGCGAGATGTCCCTGCAGGAAGCTGGTGCGATCATTTGCCGGCAGCCATGCGGAGAGGAAGCTGCGGCCTTCCGCCGCGTCGCCTTGCTCGAACAGCGCATGCGCCACCGCGTGCGCGGCGCCGGCGTTCTCCGGCTTCAACGCATAGCCGCGCTCGGTGATGGCGCGGCCCGAGACGACGTCGCCGGCCTCGGTCTTGGACCAGCCGAGATAGGTGAGGAACCACCAATCGTCGCCATAGTCGCTGGCGTAGCGTTCGGAGATCGCGAGCCGCGCGGCGTCATGGTCGGGCCGGCCGGAGAAGGCGTAGAGGCCGAAGGCGCCGAGCAACAGCGACAGCACCTGCGCATCGCGCGGATATTCGGTGAGATGCTGTTCGGCTGCTGTCATCGCCTTCTTGCCCTGGCCCTCGATCACGGACGCGATGATCTCGATGTGCTGGCGCTCGCGCGGGCTCGCGGCCGCCGCCAGCTGCCGCGCATCGTTCGCCTTGGCGCGGGCCTTCGCGCCCTCCATGTTGAGCTGATGCACGCGGGCACGGCCGAGATGGGCCAGCGCGAAATCGGGGTCCTCGGCGATCGCCGCCTCGAACGCGGCATCGGCGCCGTGCAGCGCCGCCAGCATGCGATCGACGCCGTCGACATAATACGCGGCGGCGCGGTCGGAATCGGTCGTCAGCGGCAGGCCGTAGCGGTCGCAAATCATCGGTTGTCCTCCCGAATTCGGCCGCGAAGTCTAGGGCATGTGCTGATAAAGGCAACGAGCCTCGTCGGGGCTTACGTCTGCTTAGCCTTCAACAACATCGCAAGAGCGGCCATCGCCGGAGGTCCGAGTTGGGCCACAAGCCGACTTGAAAACTTGCCAGTAACTATCCATCAAAAGGCGCGAATAATCTCCATTAAGCAAGCATAGATAGCAGCCTTGTTTTTCGATACGGTTGCTGAAATCGGTCGCCGACGTACCTTCGAGGTTCTATGCACACCGACTACAGCGATATCCGCAGCCGCATACCGGAAGAGCCATCGTGGTTTGATGAGTTCGCGGTTCCTCGATATGGCCCGTTCAGTCCAAGTGCGATGGGAAACATTTACGCACGCGAAGCAGTCTTGGTCCTTGCCGCTTGTCAAGGATGTGGCCGCCACTTCAGGCTGGCAATGTCATTCCCTTACTATAAGAGTGATCCCGATCTAGCGACAGCTATCTGCAACAGATCCTTGCACTATGGCGACCCTCCCAACATCGGTTGCTGCGGCGTAGGGCCGACGATGGGCGTCGTTGAACTGGAAGTGCTGGAATATTGGTGGCGTGTGGGCGGCGGCCAATGGACGCGCGAAGCGTCTTTCGAAGTCGGGGTTGTGTCGATGCCGGACGATCCACGTTACGAAACTTACTTTGACCGGGATCGCAATCCCGAGTACGGCTTGTCTTTCGGGGCCATACCGCGCGAACCAAGCGGCGCGAAGTTCGACGAGCTATCGGAAGAATTGTTGGCTCGCTATCCGGCAGCGACCCGGGAAGCGACAGATGCCGCGCTGCGTTCCGTCTGGCGAGAGCGTCTCTTTGCAAAGAAGTGCCTCCAACTCGCTGAAGACGTGATTGCGGATTTTCAATGGCCTGCTATTCGGCCAAACGGAAGCGAGGTTTAAGGGTCCGCTTCGGGTCAAAAGCAATAAGGTTGAGATTGAACAAGTTTCTTCCGGTTTGTACCTCAAAGCCGGCGCAACGCGTTGATGAGTACACGCCCTGGCAGAGGCGCGGAGGTCGACAATATTGCGGGAGATGTCCGTGAGGCGGTTGAGCCGGTGGCGATCCGCCGCTAGCTTGCCGCCAGGATTGGACCTTGCGGGGAATCGGGGCTTCTTGACGTGACATCGGGCGAAGCGAGTGCGGAGGCGGCAAAGCCGTTGCCTGAACCGGCCGTCTCGGACATGCCGCTGCTGCGGATCGAGGGCGTCGCCAAGTCGTTCGGCAATTTCCGCGCGGTCGACCGGCTCTCGCTCGACATCCGTGCCGGCGAGTTCTTCGCGCTGCTCGGCCCGAGCGGCTGCGGCAAGACCACGCTGCTCCGTATGCTCGCGGGCTTCGAGACCCCGGACGAGGGCCGCATCCTGCTCGGCGGCAATGACATCGCCCAGGTGCTGCCGCACGAGCGGCCCGTCAACATGATGTTCCAGAACTACGCGCTGTTCCCGCATCTGTCGGTGCGCGACAACATCGCCTTCGGCCTGAGGCGCGCCGGCATGGCGCGTGGCGACATCGCGACCCGCGTTGCCGAGATGGTGGCGCTCGTCAAGCTCGAGGGGCTCGAGAAGCGCAAGCCCGACCAGCTCTCCGGCGGACAGCGACAGCGCGTCGCGCTGGCGCGCTCGCTGGCGCGCCGCCCGCAGGTGCTGCTGCTCGACGAGCCGCTCGCCGCGCTCGACAAGAAGCTGCGCGAGAGCACGCAAGGCGAGCTGATGGAGCTGCAGCGCCGGCTCGGGATGACCTTCATCATCGTCACTCACGATCAGGAGGAGGCGATGACGATGGCCGGCCGGATCGGGGTGATGGACGCCGGCCGTCTGGTCCAGGTCGCCACCCCGCGCAATCTCTATGAGGCGCCGGCGTCACGCTGGACGCCGGGTTCGTCGGCGACATCAATCTGTTCAACGGCCAGGTTGCCGCCCGCGAGAATGGACGGTTGACGGTCTCGACCGCGGAAGCAGGCACGCTCGCGGTCAGCGAGCTGTGGCCGCCGGTGACCAAGGAGGTCGTCAGCGTCGCGATCCGCCCCGAGAAGGTCAAGCTGTCGCGCCGCGCACCGGCCTCGGACGCGGGCGCATCGCAGACGATCAACCGGCTGGAGGGCGTCGTCACCGACGTCAACTATCTCGGCGGCGTGACGAGCTACCGGGTGAAGCTGGAGACGGGCGCGGTGGTGCGCTCGTCGATGGCCAACACCGCGCGGCTCGATGTCGACGCCTATCTCGCCGGCCAGCGGGTGGTGGCGTGGTTCACCGCCGACGACTGCCTGGTGCTCGAGCAATGAGCGCGCGCCGCATCTTCGCCCGGCCGGCGCGGCTCGCCGCGATCGCGCCCTATCTCTGGATGGTGCTGTTCTTCCTGGTGCCGTTCGGCTTCGTGCTGAAGATCAGCCTGTCGCAGACCGCGATCGCGCAGCCGCCCTACACGCCGGTGTTCGATTTCACCGCGGGCCGCGCGGCGCTGGCGGCTGCGTTTGCGCAATTGTCGTTCGACAATTTCCGCCTGCTGCTGCAGGACAATCTGTACATCCTGTCCTATCTGCGCAGCCTCGTCGTCGCCGTGACCTCGACCCTGATCCTGCTGCTGATCGGCTATCCCATTGCCTACGGCATGGCGCGGCTGCCGCAGCGCTGGCAGGGCGTGGCGATGATGCTGGTGATCGTGCCGTTCTGGACCTCGTTTTTGATCCGGATCTATGCCTGGATCAACATCCTGCAGCATGACGGCCTGCTCAACCAGATCCTGCTGGCGCTGCACATTGTGTCCGCGCCGGTGGTCTGGCTGTCGACCGACAGCGCGATGTATCTCGGCATCGTCTACTCCTATCTGCCGTTCATGATCCTGCCGCTCTATGCGACGCTCTCGAAGATGGATGCGTCGCTGCTTGAGGCCGCGGGCGATCTCGGCGCTTCGCCGCTGCAGGCGTTCTGGCTGGTGACGTTCCCGCTGTCGCTGCCGGGCGTCGGCGCCGGCGCGCTGCTCTGTTTCATTCCGATTGTCGGCGAGTTCGTGATCCCCGATCTGCTCGCCGGCTCCAACTCGCTGATGATCGGGCAGACGCTGTGGCTCGAGTTCTTCACCAACAAGGATTGGCCGGTGGCGTCAGCCGCGGCGGTCGCATTGTTGCTGCTGCTGGTGCCGCCGCTCGTGCTCTACGACCGCCTGCAGCGCCGCCAGCTCGAGAGTAATCGCTGATGGCTGGCAACGTCACGAGGTTGACGCGCTTCAACATGACGTCGCTGGCGCTCGGGCTTGCGTTCCTCTATCTGCCGATCGTCATCCTGGTGATCTACTCCTTCAACGCCTCGCGGCTGGTGACGGTGTGGGGCGGCTGGTCGCTGCGCTGGTACCACGAGTTCTTCAGCGATCGCGCCATGCTGGAGGCGGCGTGGATGAGCCTGTCGGTCGCCGCGGTGTCGGCGACGCTGGCGACATTGCTGGGCACGCTGGCGGCGGTCGGGCTGGCGCGCGGCGAACGGTTCCGCGGACGGGCGCTGTTCTCCGGCATGCTGTATTCGCCGCTGGTGATGCCGGAGGTGATCTCCGGCCTGTCGCTGCTGCTGCTGTTCGTGGCGCTGAATGCCGAACGCGGCTTCTGGACGGTGACGATCGCCCACACCACGCTGACGATGTGCTTCGTCACCGTCGTGGTGCAGTCGCGCCTCACCGCGCTCGACCGCAGCCTGGAGGAGGCCGCGATGGACCTCGGCTGCGATCCGGTGCGCGCGTTCCTGCTGGTGACGCTGCCGCTGATCGTGCCGGCGATCATAGCCGGCTGGATGCTGGCCTTCACGCTGTCGCTCGACGACGTCGTGATCGCGAGCTTCACCACCGGTCCCGGTTCGGCGACGCTGCCGATCCGGATCTATTCGGAGGTCCGGCTCGGCGTGAAGCCTGAGATCAACGCGATCTGCACCCTGGTGATCGCGCTGATCGCGGTGATCATCGTGGTCGCCTCGTTCGCCTCGAAACTGTCGAGCGCGCGCGGCGAGAGCGCCGCGCCGCTGTAGATTCTTGTTTGACGCGTTTTCTTCACGCGAACCGGTGTCCACTTCGCTCGAAAACGCTCTGCCTCACGACTTGACGGCGCCGGCGGTCAGCCCGCCGACCATGTAGCGCTTGAAGGCGTAGTACACCGCGGCCGGCGGCAGCGCGTAGATGAAGCCGGTGGTCATCAACAGCTCCCACGGCGAATCGTCGGCGGCGAGGAAGTTGCCGAGCGCGACCGGCAGCGTGATGTCGGTGTCCTTCGACAGCAGCAGGAACGCGTAGAGATATTCGTTCCAGGCGAGCAGGATCGCATAGGTGCCGACCGCGACCAGCGACGGCATCATCAGCGGCACATAGACCAGGCGGAACAGCTGCAGCGTGGTGGCGCCGTCCATCGTCGCGGCCTCGTCGAGCTCGACCGGCAGCTTGTCGGACGCCTGCTTCAGCACCCAGATCGCGTAGGGCGCGGCGATCGTGACCATCGCCAGAATCAGCGACCAGTGATTGTTGAGCAGGCCGTAGGTGCCCATGGTGCGGTACATCGGCACGGCGAGGAATGCCGCCGGGATGAAGTAGGTGAACAGCGCTAGGTTCATCACGGCGCGGCCGCCCGGCACGCGCAGCCGCGAGATCGAGAATGCCGCGGCGGTGGCGACGAACAGCGTCAGCGCGCCGACGGCCAGCGCGATCACGGCCGAATTCCAGAACTGGATCCAGAAGTCGCGCAGGAAGTAATGCTGCTGGTGGAATACGATCGAGAAATTATGCAGCGTCGGATGCGTCGGCCACAGCTTGCCGGTGAACGCGTCCTCCTTCGGCGAGATCGCGAACACGAACATGTGGTAGATCGGAATCATGGTCCAGATGAAGACCGGGATGCCGATCAGCAGCAGCTTGGCTTCGGTGCCGACTTCGCGGAGGGTGGGCAGCTTCATCGCGACAACCGTTTCATCATGTAATAGACCAGCGGCAGCACGAACGGCATCGCGCAGACGATCGAGGCCATCGCCAGCGAGAGCTGGTCGAGCCTGAGATAGCGGATGCCGAGGGTCGACAGCACGTGGGTGAGGTCGGCGGGCCCGCCGCCGGTGAGCAGATAGACGCTGTTGAAGTCGCCCAGCGTCCAGATCATCGAGAGCAGCGTGCAGGTGATGTAGAGCGTCTGCATCGACGGCCAGGTGATGTAGCGGAACTTCTGCCACCAATTGGCGCCGTCGACGTCGGATGCCTCGTACAGATCGTGCGGGATGGCGAGCCGTCCGGTTAGCAGGATCAGCGTCCAGAACGGCAGCGACTTCCAGATGTGCACGCCGATCGCCATCGCGAGCGCGACCGCCGGATCATTCAGCCAGTTCGGGCCGTCGTCGCCGGTGAACTTGAAGATCAGCTGGTTGACCACGCCCCATTCGGGATTGAGCATGAAGCGCACCGACAGGATGGTCGGGATCGACGGCACCGCCCAGGGCAGGATGAAGATCACTGACAGCCACCTGATCCAGGGCCGCTGCTGGGCGAAGAAGCCGGACAGGAACAGCGCGATCAGCATCTTGATGTTGATGCCGATGACCAGGAAGATCAGCGTGTTGACCGCCGCGCGCGCGAAGATCGGGTCGTTGTAGAGCGCGACATAGCTTGACGGATGACGCGCCAGCCACAGGCCGTAGCCGACCGGATAGACCACGAAGGCGAGGAAGACGAGCAGATAGGGCACGAGCAGCACGATGCCCCACACCTGCGGCGGCGACAGCCGCGCCGACAGTGGCGGCGAGGGGACATCGGATGCGGAGAGCGTGATCGCCATTCGGTTACTCTGGGAAGGAGATGCCGGACGCAACCACGCTGTCGTCCCGGCGAAAGCCGGGACACATAACCACAGGTCCCGGTCGTTGCGCGAAAGTCGTCGACCAGCATACTCCAAAACTGCTGCCGCGGCGTATGGGTCCCGGCTTTCGCCGGGACGACACGGAGCAAGTGTCGGCAGTGCCGGTCATCGTTTACGTTACCCCGCGACCTGCTTGATGCGGGCGATCAGTTCGTCGACGGCCTTGTCCACCGGCACCTTCTCGCTGACGACGCGGTTCATGGCCTTGGCCCAGACGTTCTCGTTGTTCAGGATGGTGAACTTCCAGTTCTTGGTAAAGTCGAACGGCGCGGTGCCGCCGGTGAACTGATTCCAGACCGCCTTGCGATGCCGGTCGGCCTGCCAGAACGGGCTCGCCTGGCTGGCCTTGGTCACCGGGAACCAGCGGCCGAGCGCACCTTCGATATAGGGCCGGACGTTGTCTTCCTGCATCAGGAAGCTGATGAACTGCTTGCCTTCCGCCTTGTTCTTGGCGTTGGCGAAGATCAGCCCGGTCTTGACGTCGGAGCGGTACCGGATCGTCGAGCCGTCCGGCGCCTTCGGGAACGACGCCGTGATGATGTCGTGCTCGTAGGCCTGCTTGCCGGCGGCACGCTGCGCGTCGGTCAGCGCCGGGTTGGTCGAATCCTCGAACCACTTCGCCGCGATCGAGATGGTGAAATTGTGGGTCATCACGATCGTCTTGTTGTGGAAGGCGACGTTGTTGTCCGGGTCCTTCCAGGTCGTCGAGGAGGGCGGCGTGCAGCCCTTGATGTAGGTGTCGGTATAGTCCTTCAGCGCGTGGATCAGGCCGTCGCGCACCTTGGGATCGTCGACCAGGAGCTTGCCGTCGTCGTCGACCAGCTTGACGTGATAGGCGTCCATGAAGGTGTAGAACGACTGGAACGAGTCGGTGGATTCCACGCCCATCGGCTGGCCGACGCCGTAGATGCGCTGGCCGGTCGCCTTGCGGATCGCCGGCTGCACCTTGTCGCACCAGAACGTCCAGTAATCCTCCCACTTGGTCGGGATGTCATCGGCCTTGAAGCCGGCCTTCTCCAGCATGTCGCCCCAGATCTGGACGTGCATGCTCTGCTGCTTGAGCGGGAAGCCGTAATAGGACTTCTTCTTGGTGACGTCATTGTAGAGCAGCGCCGCTTCCAGCGTGTTCGGCGCGAAGGCGTCCTTCATCGGCAGCATGATGTCGGACAGGTCTTCGAGCTTGCCCTCGAAGGCCCACTTGCCCTGCGCCTGCACATCGTAGGTGTCGGAATAGGCGACGTCGGGCACGGTGCCGGAATCCAGCGCGGCGACGGTCTTCGGAATCATGTCCTGGATCGCGTATTGCGACAGTTCGACCTTGATGCCGGTCTTGGCTTCGAATTTCTTGATCGTATCGAGCAGCGCGTCGTCTTCGGACTTGTAGAATCCCTTGCCCCACCAGACGGTGATCGTCTTGCCCTGGGCCAGAGCGGGTGCAGTTGCGGCGAACAGGCCGACCGCAGCGACCGCAATTGATAGCGCACCGATAACCTTGGATCTCACGTTCTTCTCCCCTCATGAGGCCGGCTTTTTTAACCGGTTGGGGAAAACACTAGCGCATGCCCGTGACCCGATAAAGATGCCGCGTCGACGACTTCTGTAGGGGGCTCGCGGGAGAGCGTGGATCAGTCCCGCTGCATTGATGCGGAAAGTGAATGGATCGATCAGTTCGACCTTGGTCAGTCCGACTTTGGTCAGTTCGATTTGGCATTCTCGGCCGCTGTCGCCGGTGCGTTGCCGGGTGCGCCGGCCGCGGCATCGGGCGCGGCCGCGGGCCGTGCGGCGCCGCCGGTGATGCGCTCGATCACCGAGCGCACCGCGTCGCGGGTCTTGCGATCCTTCACGGCGTCGAGCAACGGGGCGGATGCCGGCGAGCGGCGGATCAGGCTTTCCGGATCCGGGAAGATCAGCGGATCGTCCCACGGGCCTTGAATCACGAAGGGCAGATCGAACGCGGTGCCGCCGGCAGCCGCCGAGGTCAGGCTGGCGACGCCCTTGAGATCGTACTCGCGCGACGGCACCGAGGCGGTGCCGGTCAGCGTGATCTTCGCCGCGGGGCTCTCGACATGGATGTCGTCGGCGGTCGCGACGCCGTCGGCGAATTTCACCGAGACGCTGAGATTGTCATAGGGCGTCGAGCCGGAGCGGAAATTGCCGCCGCCGGACAGCGGCCGCTTCTCCAGCCGCCGCAGCAATTGCTCGACGTTGAAGCCGGCGATCGCGCCGTCATGCCCGTTCAGCGTCGCGGTGCCGTCCAGCGACGACGCGAGCCCGAACGGGCTCGAGCCGGAGGCCGTCAGCGAGACGTTGAGGTTGCCGCGGCCGGACAGCTTGTTGATGCCGAACAGTTCGCTGGCGCAGGCCTGCAGATCGACATCGGTGAACTGGAATTGCGCCCTTACGTCGGCGACCGCATCCGAGCGCGCGACGGCGAACGAGCCCTTGGCGATGCCGCCATACATCTGCGCCTCGCCGACACTGAGCGCGAGCGCGCCGCCGCGCAGATTGGCGCCGAACGCGGTGCGGCCGAGCTTGGACGGGCCGACCGTCACCTTGGCGGCCGACAGGCGCATGTCGAGATCGGTCGACGACAGCGAGGAGAGGTCGAACAGCTGCCTGTTCCAGTCGCGCTGGCCGCTGGCCAGCAGGCGGAACGTCGAGATGTAGGGCGTGAAATCGAGATTGCCGGCGGCAAGCGTCGCCTGCAGCGTCTGCCGGCCGTTATTGGCGTAGGTCATCACGCCCTCGGCGACGTTGCCGTCGAGCTCGACATTGACATTGGTCAGCGCGACCGAGCCGCCGACCACATTGGCGCGGGCCTTCAGTGCGAAACGGCCGAAGCCGCCACCGCCGCCGGGCGGCGCCTGTCCCATCCAGCGCAGCGCGTTGCGCAGCGACGGTGAGTCCATGGTGGCGGTGCCTTCCATCATCACGCTGGTGCGGTTGGCGACGGTTCCGTCGAACGCAACCTTCAGCGGCGCGCTGGCAAGCCGCGCCTTGAGGCCGGAGCGGTCGCCCGACAGCAGCGCGACGAAATCGCTGGCGCTGATCGAGCCGTCGACGCGCTCGCCGCGCCAGTCGAACTGGCCGGTTGCGGCAAACGAGCGCGAGATGGAAGGCCAGGCCAGCGAAAGATCGATATCGCCGAGCTGTTCGGAGATGTGGTTGGTGCCGTCCTCGTAATTCAGCTCGCCGTCCTGG
The DNA here is from genome assembly GCF_056429065.1 of Bradyrhizobium sp. USDA3010. Classification (NCBI taxonomy): domain Bacteria; kingdom Pseudomonadati; phylum Pseudomonadota; class Alphaproteobacteria; order Hyphomicrobiales; family Nitrobacteraceae; genus Bradyrhizobium; species Bradyrhizobium sp. USDA3010. The sequence goes on along the minus strand of NZ_JBWJZD010000001.1, from coordinate 31,516 downwards.
ATCCGGATTTCCGAGAATGACACCTGGTTCTCGGCGCCGGGCGTCATCGTCTTGGCGATGGTCTCGACGAACGGAGTCCAGTTGCTCTCGCCGGCGCTGTCGCGAACCACATGGATGTGCGGGCGGAGCATCATGACGTCGGCAATCTCGAACCGCCGCAGCAACAGCGGCAGCAGGCGCAGGTTCGCGGTCAGCACGTCGACCTGCAAGGCCGGATCGGTGGTATCGGCGCCCTTCAGCCCGACATTGTGAAAGGAGACATAGCTGCCGGGAAACACCGAAACGTCGATCGGCCCGTTGACGACGAGCTCGAGCCCGGTCACGGCGCGAATCTGCGCTTCCACCGCGCTCCGCAGCGCGTCCCGGTTGAGGAACCAGGACGTTGCGACCAGCCCCACGAGCGCCAGGCCGAGAAGCGCCGCGATCGGCATCCCCAGGCGCTTAATTCCTTGGGCCATCGTCAATGACATATCCGGGTCGGGTTGAGTTTTGTCGGGTCGTCGTCGAACACTGCCGGCTGCGCAATGGAAGCCGGGGCCAACCCACGCAACTTGAAGGGTTTTCTTGTCGCTTTCAAGGCCATGTTGATGTCGCAGGCCGCCGCCCGTCGCCGGACGGGGCCGTGATTGACGCATTGCGAAGATTTCGCCTAATAATCCGCTGGACAGAGCCGTTCCGCGCCCTCCATCAGGTATTCATTGCATGAACAAGGTATATCCCGACGCCAAATCGGCACTCGATGGTCTCCTCAAGGACGGCATGATGATCATGTCGGGCGGCTTCGGCCTCTGCGGCATCGCCGAGACCCTGTCGGACGCGATCCGCGATTCCGGCGTCAAGGGCCTTACCGTCGTCTCCAACAATGCCGGCGTCGACGGCATCGGCCTCAGCCGGCTGCTGGAGACGCGCCAGATCAAGAAGATGATCTCGTCCTATGTCGGCGAGAACAAGCTGTTCGCCCAGCAATATCTCGCCGGCGAGCTCGAGCTCGAGTTCAACCCGCAGGGCACGCTGGCCGAGCGCATCCGCGCCGGCGGCGCCGGAATCCCGGCCTTCTACACCAAGACCGGCGTCGGCACGCTGATCGCAGAAGGCAAGGAAGTGAAGGAATTCGACGGCGAGAAGTACATCATGGAACGCGGCCTGTTCGCCGACGTCGCCATCGTGCATGCCTGGAAGGGCGACACCGTCGGCAACCTGGTCTACCGCAAGACCGCGCGCAACTTTAACCCGATGATGGCGACCGCCGCGAAGGTCACCGTCGCCGAGGTCGAGCATCTGGTGCCGGCCGGCGAGATCGACCCGGACCACATCCACACCCCCGGCATTTTCGTCAAACGCATCATCGAGGTCGGGACCGGCAAGAAGCGGATCGAGTTCCGCAACACCCGTCCGCGGCCCGCCGCTTAACGCATGATCCGGAAAACCGGGCACCGGTTTTCCGGCAAGATCATGCGCAACTAAGACATAACTCTTCAGGAGAGCCTCATGGCCTGGACCCGTGAACAGATGGCCGCCCGCGCCGCCAAGGAGTTGCGCGACGGCTATTACGTCAATCTCGGCATCGGCATCCCGACGCTGGTCTCGAACTACATTCCCGAGGGCATCGACGTCAGCCTGCAGAGCGAGAACGGCATGCTCGGCATGGGCCCGTTCCCTTACGAGGACGAGGTGGACGCCGACCTCATCAATGCCGGCAAGCAGACCGTGAGCGAATTGCCCTCGACCAGCTATTTCTCGTCGGCCGATTCCTTCGGCATGGTGCGCGGCGGTCATATCGATCTGTCGATCCTCGGTGCCATGCAGGTGGCGCAGAATGGCGACCTCGCCAACTGGATGATCCCCGGCAAGATGGTGAAGGGCATGGGCGGCGCCATGGACCTCGTCGCCGGCGTCAAGCGCGTCGTGGTCGTGATGGAGCATTCCGCCAAGGACGGCCCGAAGCTGCTCAAGCAATGCAATCTGCCGCTGACCGGCGAGCGCGTGGTCGACATGGTCGTGACCGACCTTGCGGTGTTCACCATCGACAAGCACGGCAAGGACGGCATGGCGCTGATCGAGCTCGCCGACGGCGTCACGCTCGACGAGGTCAAGGCCAAGACCGAGGCGGAGTTCCGCGTCGCGCTGACGAACACCTGAGATGTGTAGTGCGGGGCGATCCACGATCCGTCCCGCACGATCCGACGACGCCGGCTTCATCGCCCGCATCGTGCTGGCCGCGCAGCGCGGCCCGTTGCCGCGCGGCTGGTTCGACATCGCGCTCGACCGGCCGGAGGGGGAGTGTCTCGCGTTCATGGCGCGGCTCGCCGTGGCGCGGGTGCGGTCATGGTACCATGTCGCCCATTTCCTGATTGCTGAGGTCGACGGTGTGCCGGCTGCCGCGCTGTGCGCCATGCCGGCATCCGGAACGGTCGTCGCCGCACGCGCGGCGATCGAGGAGGTCGCGGCCGAGACCGGTGCCGATGCCGACGGCATCGTCGCGCGCGGCGGCTATGCCCGCAATTGCTGGGTTCAGGGCGGCGAGGGCGACTGGCTGATCGAGCACGTCGCAGCCGAAGCGTCGCATCGCGGCGGCGGCCTGGTGCAGGCCCTGATCGGCCGCGCGCTCGCCGACGGCAAGGCGGCGGGCTATGCGCAGGCATCGATCTCGTTCGTGATCGGCAACGACGCGGCCGAGCGCTGCTACGCCAAGGCCGGCTTTGCCTTCGCCGAAGAGAGGCGCGATGCGGCCTTCGAGGCGCTGACCGGCGCGCCGGGCTTTCGCCGATTTGCGCGCGGGATCTGAGAGAGAGGCGAGGCCACATCCACCACTGTCGTCCCTGCGAAAGCAGGGACCCATAACCACCGCATTGGATTGTGAACGGGATCGCGGCCCCAGCGTCGCGCAACAGTTGAGATGTGGGGTAATGGGTCCTGGCTTTCGCCAGGACGACCGTGAATATGTGGCATTGCCCACCTCAATCGTCGTGTCGTCCCGGCGAAAGCAGGGACCCACGCCGCGGCGGATGTTAAAGGCGGGACTCGTCGTTGCGATCGCGCACAACAATTCGCATCGGTGGTTATGGGTCCCGGCCTTCGCCGGGACGACAGCGAATGCGTTGCGCTGCCGGTGAATCACACATCGCATTCTCGCGGCGTGAGTTGTCCATCGGGCAGTCACATAGCGCAGTCCCAACGGTGGCCGCTTGCCGGGCCCTGCGCGCAATGGCAGAATTGCCTCATTCTGTGCAAGATCGGACATGGCCATGCCACTCATCCGGATTTGGGTCTATGACGGTATCCTCGCTTCGGGTGTTGCGGGCATTGTCGACGTGTTCACGGCCGCCAATTCGGTGGCGGCGAAGCGGCCGCAGCGTCACAACGGCAAGCCGTCCCGGCTGCGGTGGTGCGTCGAGTCACTCAATGGCCGGCCGGTGCAGACCGCGTCCGGCCAAATCATCGGCGTCGATGGACCGATCAACGCGCGGTCTGCGGCGGATGCGGTGGTGATCCCCGGACCGTTCGTCGGCGACATCGAGCGCTTCTTCGCCCGGCTCGATACGGTCGAGCCGTTGCTCGCCGCGCTGCGGCGGCAACATGAGCGCGGCACCCTGCTCGCATCCTATTGCACCGGCAGCTTCATCCTCGCCGAAGCCGGCCTGCTCGACGGCCGGGTCGCGACCACCCATTGGGCGAAGGGGCGGACCTTCGCGATGCGTTACCCGGCGGTGGATCTGCGCGTCGCCGAGATCCTCACCGAGCAGAACCGGATCGTCTGCTCGGGCGCGGTGACCACCTCGCTCAATCTTGCGATTCGGCTGGTCGAGAAGTTCGCCGGCGCCGATCTGGCCGCCGAGACCGGCAAGCTGATGCTGATCGACGGCAATCGCGTCTCGCAGGCGTCCTATGCCAGCCGCACGCACGACACCCAGCATTCCGACGCGCTGGTGGCGCAGGCGCAAAGCCTGATGGAGAAGTCGCTGCAGCGGGGCTTCAGCCTCGCCAGGCTGGCCCGCGACCTTTCGGTCAGCGAACGCACCCTGAACCGCCGCTTCAAGCTCGCGGTCGGCGAGGCTCCGCTGCAATATCTGCAGGCGCTGCGCGTCGATGTGGCCAAGCGCCTGATCGAATCCAGGCGGCTGAAGCTCGACGCGGTCAGTGCGCGTGTCGGCTACAACGATCTGTCGACCTTTCGCCGCCTGTTCAAGCGCGAAACCGGGCTTTCGCCGCGCGAATACCAGCGCCGATTTGCGCGTGTCACCGCGCGCATGGCGCCTGCCGGCTGACGAGGCCGTGTCCGAATCTGCCCTGAGAATGGCGATACTGCCACTGCTGCCGGAAGCACCTCGCGCATAGACCTCATGCTGGCAACAACAGGAGGTCTCCCAATGCCGATGATCGACGTCACAATTCCCGAAGGAGCCCTGAAGCCGGCAGCGGAAGCGCGGCTGATCAAGGAGCTCGGCGATATCCTGATCGGTCACGAGGGATTCGACTCGGCCAACAAGGTTGCGCAAGGCGTCACCGTCGTGTTCCTGCATCGGCCGGCCGCCGTCTATGTGGCGGGCGAGCCGTCGCCGTCGCCACGCTATCGCATCGTGCCGACGGTGCCCGAGGGGCAGTACACCGAAGTCTCGCGTGCGGCTTTGGTGAAGGACGTGACCGCTGCCGTGGTACGCGCTGACGGTGGGTCGTACGAGGATGTGGCGCCGCAAGTCTGGGTGTTTCCGACCGAGATACCGGATGGCCAGTGGGGCAGCCGCGGCGTCATTCGTCTGCTGCCGGACATCCAGGCCTTCATCGCCGGCGAGCATGAACGCAAGGTCGGCGAAGAACGCCTTGCACGGCGACGGCGCGTCAAGGCGCTCGAGCTGCTTGCGGGTGCGCTCGATGCCGCCCGCAAGGGCGTCGCGTGACACGGCACCCGGCCATGGCAATCGACACGCATTTCAGGCTCGCTGCGATCCAGGCCGCCGCGGTACCGTTCGATCGCGAGGCGTCGGTGGAGAAGGCCTGTCGCCTGATCCGCGAGGCCGGTGCCATGGAGGCAACGATCGCCGCGTTCGGCGAGACCTGGCTGCCGGGCTATCCGTTCTTCTGTCATGCACCGACCGGTCCGAGCACCTTTCGCGCCATGGCGGAATATCTCGATAGCGCCGTCGAGATTCCATCGCCGGCCACCGACCGGCTCTGCGATGCCGCAGGGGGCGCCGGGATCGATGTCGTGATCGGCGTTGCCGAACGCGACGCAGTAACGAAGGGCACGGTCTACTGCACGCTTCTGTTCATTGGCCGCGAGGGGCGGATTCTCGGCCGTCATCGCAAGCTCAAGCCGACCTTCAACGAGCGTTCGGTGTGGGCCAATGGCGACGCGGTCGGCCTTCGGGTTCATGAGCGGCCCTATGGCAGGATCAGCGGGCTCAATTGCTGGGAGCACAACACCATGTTGCCCGGCTATGCGCTGGCGGCGCAGGGAACGCAGATCCATGTCGCCGCGTGGCCGGGACGAGAGCCCGCCGTGGCACCGCCGTCACCCACGCCGCTGTGGCCGCGACAGCTTTTGCTGTCACGCGCGTTCGCGTCCCAGGCGGGTTGCTACGTCATCGCCGTGGGCGGCATGCGGTCGCACGAGGCGACGCCCGAACGCTATCGCGAGCTGTCGACGATCGAGTACAGCGGCGACAGCGTGATCATCGATCCACGCGGTGAGATTATCGCGGGGCCGGCGCAAGGTGAGACCATCCTGATCGCTGACGGATCGCGGGAGGTTGTTCTCGCCGCCAAGGCGCTATGCGATATCGGCGGCCACTACTCGCGCCCGGACCTGCTGCGACTGATCGTCGACCGTGATCGACAGGATCGGGTCATCGATTACGGCTTCGCCGGGCGCGTCGCGCCGGACATGTGGGAGTAGTGCGATCTAGTGCACGGCAGCGTGCAAAGCAGCGTCATCTGTGATGACGCTCACGCCGACGCGCGCGATGCGCGCAACTCTGGAAGCAATTTAGTCGTCATCTGCGTGTCGCATCAGGCCAAATGCTTGTCGCAATAGTCCAAATGTTCGGACGCAAGTGACGCCAATCAAAGACATTTTGGCGCTTCGTCGCGTGCACGTCGGAAGTGTATCGCATCAGCAATCCGGCCAACAAAAAACAAAATCCGGATCGAAGGAGGGCGCAGCTGTGGCAAGGTGCGAATGATCTCACGACATGCCCGCCGCCGCAGCCGTCTTTGCCCTCCGATTGTCTCCATCATCGAGGATCGATCCGTGATCAAGGTATTTCGCCGCTCGTTCGTTGCCGGCCTGCTGTCGCTTGGCCTGGCGTTGCTGTCACTTCATGGCGCCCAGGCGCAGGCGCAAGCGCAGGGGACCGACACCATTCTCGTGCTCGATGCATCCGGCTCGATGTGGGGCCTGGTCGATGGGCAGAGCAAGATCTCCGCTGCACGACAGGCGGTCGATGCCATTCTGTCGAAATGGAATCCCGCCGATCGTCTCGGCGTGATGGTCTACGGCCATCGCTCGAAGGGTGACTGCAAGGACATCGAGCTGATGGTGCCGGTCAGCAAGTTCGATCCGGCGCGGATCAAGGCCGCGATCGACGGCATCAACCCGAAGGGCAAGACGCCGATCTCGGATTCGCTCCGTGCTGCCGCCGAGGCGCTGCACTCGACCGAGAACAAGGCCAATGTGATCCTGGTCTCCGACGGGATCGAGACCTGCGCACCGGATCCGTGCGCGGCCGCGGCCGAGCTGAAGAAGGCCGGCATCGGCTTCACCGCCCATGTCATCGGCCTCGACGTCGCCGATCCCGCGGCGAAGAGCCAGCTGCAATGCATCGCGCGCGCGACCGGCGGCGTCTATCTCGATGCCGGCAACGCCGCGAGCCTGACCGGCGCACTGAGCAAGGCGGTGGCGGCGACGCAAGGCACCAAGGTCGCAAGCGAGGCGCCGCCAAAGCCGGCGGCCGCCGATCCGTATCTCGGCAAGAACCTTCGCGGCGTGGCACGGCTCGCCGAAGGGCTCGATCCGATCAGCGACGAGGACGTCAACTGGGGCGTCTACAAGCGCGCCGGAGGCGAGAAGGGCGAGCACGTCAACACCTTCTACGGTGCGCCGTTCGCCGACAACATCGCGCCCGGCGATTACATCGTGGAGGTGAGCTACCGGCAGCTCAAGCGCGAGTTTCCGCTCAAGGTCGAGAACGGCAAGCCCGCGATGCTCGACGTCATCCTCGATGCCGGCTACGTCACCAGCGAGGGCTCGGTTGCGGGCGGCGCGGGCAAGGTCGATGACGTGGTCTGGCAGGTCTCCGACAAGGGCGGCAGACTGATCGCGCAGGAATACGACGCGGTGCCGCGCTTCGTGCTCGCTGCGGGCAATTATACGCTGACCCTGACCAAGGGGCAGTCGAAGACCAGCAAGCCGTTCGTGGTCGCCGCCGGCGATTCGAGTAACGTCCAGCTCACCCTCGATGTCGGCAAGCTGATCGTCACCACCACCTATGCCGAGGGCGGCCCCAAGGTCGAGAAGGACCTCGTGGTCGCTGTGCACCAGCCGGCCAAGGCCGACGGTGACGAGGGCGAAAAGGTCGCGCAGGAATACGATGCCGAATCGAAGTTCGATCTGCCCGGCGGCAGCTACGAGGTGATGGTGACGGTCGGCGAGGCCAAGGGCACGGCACGCGCGGAGGTGAAGTCCGGCGCGCCGACCCGGATCACCGTCAACCTCAACGCCGGCGTGGTCGGGATCAAGGCCGACGGCGCCCAGGAGATCGACATCTACGGTGCCGAGCGCGACATCAATGACGACCGCAAGCGCGTCTCGGTGAGCTATGAGGCGACCACCAACGTCGCGCTCAGCGCCGGCGACTACGTCGCGGTCGCCACCTATGCCGACGGCCAGAAGGCGGAAAAGCCGTTCTCGATCGCCGCCGGCAAGCGCCAGACTCTGGAGATCAAGCAGTAGGGGCGCCGCTGCCCAGCGCCGCTCGCACGTGAGGTGAGCACGCCTCTCAGGCTCGCTCCCCCTTGCGGGGGAGGGAGCCTGTGCACTGTGCGTCCCTCACACAAGAGTGCATGGAGACTACGCCTATGCCTCCACGCGCCACTTCCCGCCCGCAAACGCCTGCCGACAATTTGGGCAGACCGCCCGGCTAATCCCGTTCACCTCGGCCACATCTCCGCCTAGTCTGACAGCAGACGGAGGCGAAACAGCATGCGGGCGATCCTTGATCACTGCACTGGCGGGAGCAGGCGCAGCCTGCCGGCCGGCACGGAATTCATCGAGGAGGGCGGCCAGACAGGTCATCTGTTCGTGCTGCTCGAGGGCAAGGTCGAGGTCGTGAAGGGCAGCAGTCTGGTCGCGGTGATCGACGAGCCCGGCGCGGTGTTCGGTGAGATGAGTGTTCTGCTCGACAGGCCGCACAGCGCAAAGGTGCGCGCGGCGTCCGACTGCGTCCTGTACGAATTCGACGATGCGGCGTCGTTCCTGCGGGAGCAGCCTGCGCTGGCGCTGCTGATCGCGCAGCTCTTGGCGCAACGGCTGCATGTCGCCACGACCTATCTTGCCGATCTGATGCATCAATATGCCGATCACGGCACCCATCTGGCGATGGTCAGCGAAGTGCTGCAGAGCATGATCAACCTGCCGCCGATGCAGGTCGCGCCAGGCTCGGATCGGCAATCCGATCCAAGGATGTGAGCCAGTCGGGCGCATCGCTGAGCGGCGTTGCCGGCCGATGCAGGGGGGCGTTGAGATCGACGATCTGCGCGTCGCCGGCGGCGAGCCAGAAAACCTTCTCCTGGGTGAGATCGAGCACGATGTAGACCGGCGGCCGGCCGGGCTGCAGGCCGGTATTGAACACCCAGGTGGTCCCGATCCGGTCGAACCACGAGCCGTTCGGGATGAACGGCGATTGATGCACATGGCCCGAGATCACCATCGCCGGGTGGTGGCGTTCGATCCAGCGCAGCAGCTCGACGTCGCCGAAGAAGCGCTTGCCGCCCCAACTGATCGGCGAATCCGCCGGCGGGGCGTGATGCACCCAGACCCAGCGGCGGTGCGGCATGGCGGCTGCCTCGCGCAGCTGGTCGTCGATCCGCGCCTTGACCATCGGGCCGTCCCACCACGGGCACACCGTGAACAGCGTGTCGCCGATGGTCAGATTGTCGCCGTCGCAGGCCACGCCGAATTCCCTGACGGCGGCGACCCATCGCGCAACCTTCTCGCCCTCTGCGTTGCGCTCGTCGAGGTCATGATTGCCCGAGCAGAAGATCACGCGCGTGAGGCCGGCGAGGCGCGCGAGGTATTTCGTGACGACGACGATCTGGGCGCGGAAATCGACCGCCGAGCCGAGGTTGAGGGCATCGCCGGCGAAGATCACTAGATCGAATTGCGGCGCGGCCGCCAGCAGCCAGTCAAACTGCGGCAATGAATAATGCAGGTCGGCGACGACGAGGCAGCGCATCCGCCAGATCCAGATGCCCGGAAAGCGGGCTGGGTTCGGAAGATCATGAATTCAAACAATGGGAATTGCAGCAAGATCTATGCCGTATCGTGCAGATCCGGCGCGACAGATTTTCGCAGTGAGGTAGGCACGCTGGCCAGGCTCCGTCTCCCCTTGTGGGAGAAGGCGGGGAGAGGGGTGGCCCCGAGCGAGATGATCGAGATGAGCGTCGGTCTCACAATCTCGGCCGCGTGGCGTTGAAGAATATTGCACGGAGAGAGCGTGCCGTGTGGCCACCCCTCTCCCCAACCCCCCCCCCCGCAAGCAGGGCTATCGCATGTGGCCGAGGAGTTCGAAGAGGAATGCATCGTTCCATCCGGCGCGCTTGAGCTTGCCGCGCAGGGAGACTGTCGTGTCCGGGTGGGCTTGGGCGACGTTGAGAGCCAGACGCCTGAGCACGGCCAGGTTGGCCGGTCCGTTGCCCTTGCGATTGCGGGCAAGGTCCTCGTCGAGGGTGACGTCGAGCGGCCAGTGCAGGCGATTTTCGATGCCCCAATGAGCACGGACGATGCGCAGGACCTCTTTGCGGCTGTAGGGGCGGCTCATCAGGAAGTAGCGCTCGACCGTGTCGTCCTGTCCCCGCTTGCTGGTGATGCGGGCGACAGCTTTGAGGCCCGGAAAGTCGTGCTTCTTGGCCATGCCAGGAACCGATGCGACCAGCGCCACACGCTTCTCGTTGCGTCCATGTTCCGCATCGATGGTGGTCAGCGAGGTCTTGCCCTTGCGTTTGACGGCGCGGATTGCGGCTTTGGCATCCTCCAACAGAGCGGGCTGGTTCGCCTTCACCGCCAGCACGTAGTCACCGCCCCGTGCCACAATCGCTTCGGCCATCCCGCGGTGGCAATGCAGGGCATCGGCCGTGACCACGCAGCCCTTGAGTTGCAGAAGCGCAAGCAACTGCAGGGCACCGTCGGCTTCGTTGTTGTTCGGCGCCAGCACATTGGCGAGCGCCATGCGCGTCTGCTCCGCCCAGGCGGTCACCATCACCGGCGGCATGTGGCTCCTGCCGCGTTCGTAACCCCGCCGCAACGCCTTGCCGTCGAGCGCGATCACCCCGCGCGGCCGCTTGATCTTCGCGCCTTGCGCAAAGGCCGTCATAAAACGCCGGAACGCGACCTCGAACGCCTTCGGATCGAGCATCCGGAATACCCGGCTGAACGTGTCGTGGCTCGGCAGGCCATTCTTGAGCTCCAGCACATCCTGCCAAAGATAGGCCTTCATCCGGGCAAACAGCGCCATGTCGGTGCAACTCGTCGCCCCGCACAGCGTCGCCATCAGTGCGATGAACAAGATCTCGGTCAGGTCATGCAGCGCGTTGTCGGCCCGCGGGTCGGGCAAATCTTCGAAGCACTCGGCAAATCGTTGCATCGGCCGCTCCCTCTAGATCAGGAGCGACCTTCAGAATCTCTTTCTCCCGATTTGGCAACTACTTGCAGCCGCGCACGTGCGATTCCCCTGCCCTTTTGCGGGGGGTGGGGAGCCTCAGGAATCTCCCGAGCCCACCCTCACCGATCGCTCAGCCGATCGGCGCCGACCGTATCCCCTCGCGCGAAGCTCGTGAAGGGACTCAATGCGCTGAACAGAGACCGTTACGACCGCGGCTCCCATGACCTGGCCAACGAACAGGACGAGCGCATTCCGACTAGGCCGCACTCGTCGCTGCGGCAGCGCACTCGACAAGGATCCTCACGAGCTCGTCGCGGTGATGGTTGGCCGGAGCGTCCTGCCGGACACAAATTCGCAAGTTTCGCTCTGCCCATGGCTCAGCCAGAGGCAACATCGCCAGTCGCTTCTCGTCTTCCTTCTCAACAACCGAGCGGGGCACAATGCTAACGCCAGCACCTGACGCGACAAGATGAGCAACGGCCCGGTAGCCGGGAACATGCACGCGAATATCGAGCGTCGCGCCAAGAGCTGCGGCATGGCTCAGTAAGAAGGCGTTGATCGCTGCGCCTCGCTGCAGGTTAACGAATGGCTCGCGAAGACATTCCTCGAAACGAACCGGCCTGTCTTTATTGATCGGGCTGCTCAGCGGCACGAGGACAACCAGCTCATCATCACGATACGGAAAGAAGGCTAGTTCTTTATGGTTGGCCTGAAGCGCAACGATCCCGACATCGGCGCGCCGGTCTGCGACCGCGGCCAGTATGTCGTGGCTGTTCTTCTCTTCGAGTGCGATACGGACAGATGGATGATGCTTGAAGAAGATTGCAAGATCATCGGGGAGAAACGAATTAACTGCGTTGGTATTCGCAAACAGTGTGATCCTCCCGGGCATACCCGCCGAGAATGGCAGCATATCGGCGTGCATCTGCTCAAGCAGCTCAAACGACTTGCGAGCATAGTTAGCCAGAACTGTACCGGCAGGCGTGGGGCTGACACCCTCGCGATTTCGTTCAAGAAGGGGGGTACCGAGAGCGTCTTCGAGCTGCCTAATGCGTTGGCTGACGGAGGATGGCGCCAGGTTACACCGCTGGGCACCGCGCGATAGGTTTCCTTCGTCTAGAACCGCGAGAAACACTCTCAAATCGACGAGATCGTAACGCATCTTCCGCCGTAAGTTTGTGCCCGCGTTCGGCTCTGACGAACGCTTCATTCGGAACATACCGCTTCTGGTTCGTCTGGAAAATGGCCTAGCTTCAATTCCAACCTAGAACAAATTCCAATAACAGTCAGTTGCCAGCTACGGTACCGGCTTCGGACAAGGCGCCTATAGTTGGCGCAATAATCAGCATCGGGAGGTTAACGACGTGAACGCGAAATACGCGAAACGTATCGGTTTTCTCACAAAGCGCGAAGACATGACGAAAGAGCAGTTCGTCCAGCATTGGCGAACCGTTCATGCGGAGCTGTGCAAGAAAATCCCGGGGCTCAAGCGCTACGCGATCAACTTTATTGATCGCGATGCCTATCCCAATGCGGCCTACGACGGCTTTTCGGAGCTCTGGTTCGAAAGCAAGGAGGCCCATGACGCGTCTCTTTCGAGCCCCGAAGGGAAGACACTGTTGGCCGATCTCCCCAACTTCACCTCTACGGTATGCGGAGTCATCGCCTATGAGGAGCGATTCATTTGGCCAGCCGACGATGGGCTAGGCGGCAAGGCGCGTTAGACTCGGATCGTTTATTCAGAGGGCGGCGCAATGGACGAGCGCCAACTTAAATGCTTTCTGGTTATCTCAGAGACGGGCTCGGTGACCGGAGCCGCCGAGCGCCTGGATATTGCCCAACCCTCGTTGAGCCAGATGCTTCTCCGGCTCGAGGAGGAATTGGGCTCGAAGCTCTTTCAGCGAACGTCACGCGGGGTCGTGCTCACCGAGGCCGGACAGGTTTTCCGCGAGCACGCGCGCAACATCATTTCGGACATCGAGCGCGCTCGGGATGAGATCAAGGCGGAGGATAGCTATGTCCGATCGGAGGTCACGATTGGCTTGCCGAGCTCTTTTGCCACATTGATCGGCGCTCCCCTTATTGCTGCAGCTGCACAGGACACACCTCGCGTGCAGCTGAGACTAATCGAGGCGATGTCAGGACATATCCGCGAGTGGCTGACCAAGGGCGACCTTGACGTCGGCGTTCTCTACGGGATTCAGGACAGCCGGCATCTGTTGCTGGAACAAATCGCCGTCGAAGAGCTTTTTCTGGTCGGTCCTCCGAACGCCTTTAAGCACTGCGACCGGCACGGTTTTGCTGATGACGCCGTCGATCTCAGTGCAGTCGACAGCTTCCCCCTCATTGTGCCGACGGGGCAACACGGCCTTCGGCGCTTCGTCGACCAGCGCGCACGCTCGTCCCAGCTGATGCTCAACATCCAACACGAGATCAACTCCCTCACCGTCATCAAGCACCTGGTTCAGAGCGGCCATGGCCATACCTTGCTCGCGCACGCGGCCATCTCCGAAGAACTGAACCGAGGCGAGTTGTCCGCAGCCCGGATCGTGAAGCCCGTCTTTCGGCGCGGGATATTCCTGGCGCGCAATCCATCCCAATTCGTGACGCGCGCGTCAGTCAAGGCTGCCGAAACCCTGACAAACATCGCATGGGATCTAATCGGCCGGGGGGATTGGCTTGCTACGCGTGTCAAGCGTTCCAGGATGAGCGGTCCGGATGACAACTTCATGCGATCGTCTCCGAGACTCGTTCAGGTGAATAGAGAATTCTCGCTAGCGCAAACCGCGAAGTAGTCGTGAACGCGACGTCTCGGATACGCGCCGACGTACGGATTCGAAACGCGAGCCAGTGCGAAGGCTAATCACAGCCAGAAGTGGAACACGGTAGCCTCCTTCAAGACGTCAATCGTTAGATGCGAAGCGATGTCGCGTCGAGAGAACGGCGACATTCACGCCCATAGCTTCGCCATAACGCAATCTTGGAGGAATTTATGATCAAACCGACGGTGGTTCGCCGCGCCCGGCTGCTGGCCGCCCTATGTGCCCTTGGAATATCCACGGGCACATCCGATGCCGCGGATAAATTCTCCGTCGGCTATTCGCAATTCTGGGGGACCATCCCCTTCTCGCGAACGCAGGTCGCTGGAGCGCGGAAGGCTATGGAAGAATGGAAGGCCAAGGGGGTAGACATCGACCTGATCGTCACCAATGGCGGCAATACCGACACCACCCGCCAGGTGGCCGACCTCGAAGACCTCCATACGCAAGGGGTCAACGGCCTCCTCCTCTTTCCAGGCGACAGCGTCGTGCTCGCCGAGCCAGTCAAGACGGTGTTCAATGCCAACCACATTCCCGTCGTGGTCACCGATATCGGCCTGCAATCGGGATCCTGGGATTCCTTCATCATCACCGACAACGTGACGGGCGGCAAACAGGCCGCGCAGCTCATCGCGAAGAATGTCAAGCCGGGCGCGAAGGTCATCGTCTTCGACTTCGGACTGGCGAACGACAACGTGCAAGCTCGTGTGCGAGGCTTTGAGACGGAGGCCAAGGCGCTCGGCCTTACCGTTCTTCCCCGGAAGGTGATCAAGCTGAGCCTCGAAGAAGGCAGGCGTACGATGGAGGATATTCTGGTCGAGACGCCGGACATCGCCGGGTTTTCTTCGAAAACGAAATCGTGGCTCAAGGTGCCGCGGCGACCCTCGAGGCCGCGAAGCGCCAGGACGTGAAGCTGGTGACATTCGACTTGAGTGCACGCGCCTACGAACTGATCAAGGAAGGAAAGCTTCTGGGCGTCATCGTGCAGGATCCCTTCAGAATGGGTTACGAAGGCATGAATGCCATGGTTACCACGCTGAAGGGCGGGAAGCCCAAAGCCCGGATCGACCTCGAGACAAGAGTGCTTACCAAGGGGAACGCCCGAGAATTCGCATCCGATCCGCAAGTCGGAAACTAACGGCGACGTCATCGCCCAGTCCATATGCGGCGTTGCTTTTCGCACGCGTGACGTAGGTGGGGCCTTCGCGGACGGGCCGATAGGCTCTCGCTTTCCCCTCGGTGGCTCGGGCGAGTGTATCGCGCGAGCCATCTTGTCTCGGGCCGATAACTGACGATTTCGGATCGATTACCGTCCGACGCAATCAAATGGGACGCGCCATGCGATCGCACCCATAGGGCAACATAATGGCAGGTAGATCGTAGACGCCATTGAGACCACCCTCCTGCCCGTGCTTCTAGATCGCGGCGGCAACAGACAGGAGTTGACATCATGTCGAAGCACTTCATTGGTGGCAAATGGGTCGGCGCATCCAATGGCGAGACGACCGATATGATCGATCCCAGCACGGGGAAGGCCTACGGCAAAATCGCCGCCGGCACCCGTGAGGACGTCGACCTGGCCGTCAAGGCGGCCCGCAGCGCCTTCGAAACCGGCGCATGGGCAAGTTGACCGCCGCGGAACGAGGCCGCATTCTGATCGCCATTTCGCAGCGCATCCTCGAGAAGAAGGAGGAGCTTGCCGCCATCGAAGCGCGGGACACCGGAAAGCCCATGACGGTGGCGCGAAACGATATCAACGCGGTCGCTCGATATTTCGAGTACTATGGTGGCGCAACTGACAAGGTCTATGGACACACGATTCCGTACCTCAATGATCATTTCGTCGCCGTCGTGCGTGAGCCAAAGGGTGTGACGGGGCACATCCTTCCCTGGAACTATCCCGCCCAGATGTTCGGCCGGACACTTGCTCCTTCGCTAGCGGTCGGCAACGCAACTGTTCTCAAGCCGGCCGAGGCCGCATCCGCCTCCATTCTACGGCTCGCCGAGCTCGCGACGGAAGCCGGCCTTCCCGACGGCGCGATCAACATCGTGACAGGATTTGGAAGCAAAGTGGGCGTAGCGCTTACGACGCATCCCGGCGTGAACTTTGTCTCGTTCACCGGCTCACCCGAGGTCGGCCAGCAGATCCAGAAGTTGGCCGCGGACAACTACATCAATTGTACTCTCGAGCTCGGCGGCAAGTCGCCCCAGCTTGTGTTCGAAGATGCCGATTTCGAAGCGGCCACCAGGACGATCTGCGCCGCCATCATCCAGAATAGTGGCCAAACCTGCTCGGCCGGAAGCCGCGTCCTTGTTCAAAGGCGCATCTTCCACGACTTCATCGCGACACTTAGCGAGCGATTCAAGGCCGTGCGGGTCGGCAGCCCGGAGATGGATCTCGACTGTGGTCCGATCATCACCGCCGGACAAAAGAAGACCGTCCTGGGCTTCGTCGATCGCGCCACCGCCAGCGGCCTCCCCCTCCTCGCCGAAGGCCAGATTGCGGAGGGCGTCGACCCGGGTGGGTTCTTCGTCCGGCCCGCGCTGTTCGGGCCGGTGCCGACGGACCACGAGCTCGCGCAACAGGAGGTGTTCGGCCCCGTGCTGGCCGCCATTCCGTTCGACGATGAGGATGACGCGGTACGCATCGCCAACGGAACTGAATTCGGCCTTGTGGCAGCAGTCTGGACCAGGGATGGCGGCCGACAAATGCATCTTGCGAAGCGGCTGCGCTCCGGCCAAGTGTTCGTAAACTGTTACGGAGCCGGCGCGGGCATCGAGTTGCCCTTCGGAGGCACCGGCAAAAGCGGCCATGGACGGGAAAAGGGTCTTGTGGCGATGGACGACTATTCGAACCTGAAGACAGTCGTGATCAAGCACGCTTGATCACTAACCAGGCGGCGCCGATATCCGATAGCGCGGAACCGCCACAAAAAAACGAGGAGCAATCATGTCGGCGACAATGCGGGCTATGCAAGCGCACCAGTTCGCGATCTCGGGCCTCAAGTTGACCGAGGTCCCTATACCAACGCCAGGAAAGGGAGAGGTGTTGCTCAGGGTGGAGGCGGCGACGCTGAACTATCGCGACCTGGCCGTACTGGGCGGTGACTATATCAAGGGTCTTCCTTTGCCCTATGTGCCCGCCTCCGACGCGTGCGGCACTGTGGCGGAGATCGGACCGGGCGTCACCCGGTTCAAGAAGGGAGATCGAATCGTCCCCATCTACACCCAGGGCTGGCACGACGGCAAACCTACTCCGGAGCAACGCGCGAAGCGCACCCTCGGTGCGCCGCTGGCCGGCGTTCTTCAGGATTACATCCTCATCCCGGAAGAGGACGCGGTCACGCCTCCGTCGCACCTGACCGACGTGGAAGCCGCCACGCTGCCCATCGCTGGTCTTACAGCGTGGTCGGCTTTGAACGAAGCAAACGTCAAATCCGGAGACGACGTTCTGCTCCAGGGAACCGGCGGTGTTTCGCTCTTCGCACTTCAGTTCGCCAAGCTGTCGGGGGCCCGAGTTACCATTCTGTCGTCATCCGACGAAAAGCTGGCGCGGGCGAAAGCGCTTGGGGCCGACTTTGGCGTCAACTATCGCACCACTCCGGAATGGGATGTCGAAGTAAAGCGGCTCACCGACGGCCGTGGCGCGGATATCGTGGTCGAGACCATTGGATCATCGTTGGGCAGGTCGTTGAGCGCGGTTGCTTTTGGGGGAACGATCAGTGTCGTCGGGTTTGTCGCCGGCTATTCGACGGAATTGAACATCCGACAGTTGATCGGCCCAATGGTGAACGTCAAAGGGATCGCCGTTGGTTCGCGGCGTAGTTTCGTTGACATGAATCGCGCGATCGAGGTGGCTGGAATCAAGCCGGTCGTCGACAAGACTTTCGATCTGTCCGAGGCTGCAGACGCCTTCAACTACATGAAAAGTGGCGCACACTTCGGAAAGATCGCCTTACGATGTAATTTGCCATAGCATCGGACGTTACGAACTTTCGCGACGCCATCTGTCTAGTACGGAGACATAGTGACGGGCACGACGGCGTCAGTTGTCGTGCCCGTCTTCCTTTCCCGTCCAACACCTTGAGCAAGAGGATACTTGAACGTGCGCAAGTTCAACAAGATCCTGGTCGCAAACCGAAGCGAAATCGCAATTCGCGTCATGCGCGCGGCGACCGAGTTGAGCAAGACGACGGTTGCGATTTATGCCGAAGAAGACAAGCTTTCATTGCATCGGTTCAAGGCCGACGAGGCTTATCTGATCGGTCGGGGGATGTCGCCCGTGGGCGCCTATCTCTCGATCCCCGAGATCATCCGCGTTGCGCGATCGTCGGGTGCGGACGCAATCCACCCCGGCTATGGACTTCTCTCTGAGAGTCCCGAACTCGTGGAGGCGTGCGAGGCTGCCGGCATCGCCTTCATCGGGCCAACGGCCGCAACGATGCGTCTTCTCGGCGACAAGGCCTCCGCTCGTCGCGTTGCGATCGAAGCCGGCGTACCCGTCGTGCCGGCAACTGGTGTCTTAGGCGACGATTTCGACGCTATCCGCAAGGAGGCATCCGACATCGGATATCCGCTGATGCTGAAGGCGTCCTGGGGCGGCGGTGGTCGGGGAATGCGTACAGTCTATAGCCCCGAAGAACTTCAGTCCAAAGTTCTCGAAGGCCGCCGCGAAGCCGAAGCCGCCTTCGGAAACGGAGAAGGATATCTGGAAAAGCTGATCGAGCGGGCGCGCCATGTCGAGGTCCAGATCCTCGGCGACAGCTACGGCAACATCTTTCATCTCTTCGAGCGCGACTGCAGCGTTCAGCGCCGGAACCAAAAAGTGGTCGAGCGCGCCCCTGCACCTTATCTCTCAGCGGAACAACGTACCGAAGTATGCGAGCTTGCGAGGCGCATATGCCTGCACGTCGGTTATCGATGTGCCGGAACGGTCGAATTTTTGATGGACGTGGACTCCGGGAGATTTTATTTCATCGAAGTCAATCCGCGCATCCAAGTCGAACACACGATAACGGAGCAAGTCACCGGTATCGACATCGTGCAGGCGCAGATGTTGCTGACGGAAGGCGCTACGCTTGCCGAAGCAACAGGTGTCGCCAGACAGGAGGACATTCGGCTCACTGGGCATGCCTTGCAGTGCCGTGTAACCACGGAGGATCCACAGAACAACTTTATCCCCGATTACGGTCGTATCGCGGCCTACCGCTCGGCTACGGGAATGGGCATCCGCTTGGACAGCGGCACCGCCTATTCCGGCGCCGTCATCACACGACATTTCGACTCGTTGCTGGTCAAGGTGATAGCCTGGGCTCCGACAGAAGACCTTGCGACCAACCGGATGCTTCGCGCGCTCCGCGAGTTTCGTGTCAGGGGTGTCAGCACCAACATCGAATTTCTCGTGAACCTTCTCAACGACGCGCAATTCCGGAGCAACGGGTATACGACTCAGTTCATTGACACCACGCCGGGGTTGCTGAGGTTCACAAAACGGCGCGACAGAGCGACCAAGCTCCTGACTTATATCGCGGACGTCACGGTCAACGGACATCCCGAGACCAAGACGCGCCCAAAGCCGACGACCGGGATATCCGAGCCCAGGCTGCCCCCGCCACGAGGCGTTATCGCTCCCGGCACCCGCGACATTCTCGAAAAGGACGGACCGCAGGCCCTGGCGGACTGGCTATCCGCTCAGGAGCGGGTGCTGATCACCGACACGACGATGCGCGACGGGCATCAATCGCTGCTTGCCACGCGAATGCGTTCGATCGACATGCTCCGGATCGCGCCCGCCTATGCCGCAAACCTCCCTCAACTCTTCAGCATCGAATGCTGGGGCGGCGCGACCTTCGATGTGGCCTATCGCTTCCTTCAGGAATGTCCATGGCAACGGTTGCGCGACCTTCGGGCCGCGATCCCGAATATCCTCACCCAAATGCTCCTGCGTTCCGCCAACGGGGTCGGGTACACCAACTATCCCGACAATGTGGTTCGCAGCTTTGTCTTGCGGGCCGCAAAGTCCGGAGTCGACGTCTTTCGCGTGTTCGACTCGCTCAACTGGGTTGAGAACATGCGGGTGGCCATGGACGCCGTGATCGAGGCGAACAAGGTGTGCGAAGGCACAATCTGCTATACGGGCGACCTGCTGGATCCCGCGCGCCCGAAATACGACCTGAAATACTATGTCGACCGGGCGAGAGAGCTGAAGGCGGCAGGTGCCCACATCCTCGGCTTGAAGGATATGGCGGGACTCCTGAAACCCAAACAGGCTCGAATCCTCGTCAAGGCGCTCAAGGAGGACGTGGGACTTCCGATTCACTTCCACACGCACGACACTTCGGGAATATCAGCGGCGACCGTCCTCGCCGCTTGCGAAGCCGGCGTCGATGCAGTCGATGCCGCCATGGATGCCTTTTCGGGCGGCACCTCGCAACCGTGCCTCGGATCGATCGTCGAAGCGCTTCGACGCACTGAGCGTGACACGGGACTGGACAGTGAGGCCATACGCGAAATCTCCGACTATTGGGAACAGGTCAGAGCTCAATATGCAGCCTTCGAATCTGGTCCAACCGCACCCGCCTCGGAGGTGTTCCTCCACGAAATGCCTGGCGGACAGTTCAGCAACCTGCAAGCGCAGGCTCGCTCGCTTGGCCTGTCAGAACGGTGGCCCGACATTGCGAAAGCCTACGCGGAAGCCAACATGATCTTCGGCGATATCGTGAAGGTAACTCCATCTTCCAAGGTCGTCGGCGATATGGCCCTACTCATGGTCGCCCAGGGACTGACCCGTGAGCAAGTCGAGGATCCAGCCATTGAGATCGCCTTTCCCGACTCTGTGGTGGAAATGATGAAGGGAAATATCGGCCAACCTCAGGGGGGTTGGCCCGAAGGAATACAACGGAAGGTGCTAAAGGGCGGTGCCGCGATGACGACGCGGCCTGGCCTTGGCTTGGAGCCTGTCGAGTTTGATGCCGCCCGCAAGTCATTATCGGCTGCGCTGGACGACCACGCCGTGGACGACGAGGATCTCCACGGTTATCTCATGTATCCGAAAGTGTTCATCAACTACGTCGAGCGTCATCAGACCTACGGCCCAGTACGCACGCTTCCAACGCGTACGTTCTTCTATGGCATGCAGCCTGGTGAGGAGATATCGGTCGAGATCGATCCCGGCAAGACGCTTGAGATCCGTCTTCAGGCCGTCGGCGAGAGCTCCGAAGAAGGCGAGGTGAAAGTATTTTTCGAGCTGAACGGTCAACCTCGCGTAGTCCGCGTACCGAATCGTGAACTCAAGAGCAAGATAGCGGTTCGCGCGAAGGCAACCGACGGAGATCCGAGCCAGATCGGCGCCCCGATGCCGGGCGCCATCTCGTCCATTGCAGTCTCCGTGGGCCAAGCCGTCAAGGCTGGAGATCTCCTGCTGAGCATCGAGGCGATGAAGATGGAGACGGGATTGCATGCAGATCGGGCATCAAGGGTGAAGTCCATCCATGTCGGCGCGGGCAGCCAGGTGGAGGCTAAGGATCTGCTCATCGACCTGGAGTGATGTCGATGCGCCGAACCGATCTTGGCGGTAGCCCGATTGCCGCTAAATTGTCACCACGATCTTGCCGACCTGCTCGTTTGATTCCATGAAGCGATAAGCATCGGCAATCCGGTCCAGCGTGAAAGTCCTCGCGATGACGGGCTTCAGCACGCCCGAGGTAAGTCCGGCGCTGATGAAAGTCTTGGCCCGCTCAAGACGTGCGAGATCCTTTGTGATTTCGAAGAGCTGATACCCTCGGATAGTCAGATCCTTTCCGAGAAGGGCCAAAACGGGAACGACAACATCACTCGTGACGAGCGCGCCGTACTGGAAGAAAACGCCGAGGTAGGACAGAGATTCAAGTATTTTCGGAACTTCCGGGCCTCCGACCGGATCGAAAGCGATCCGCGCGCCATTACCGGCCGTTATTTTCTTCACCTCGGTGACTAGATCTTGTTCCTCGGTCGCAATGACATACCTCGCGCCGGCCGCCGACAGCGTGGTCCGCTTCGCGCTCGTGCGGGTCAGAGCCACCGCCACACCGCCAAGCATGTTTACAATCTGAATTGCGGCGAGACCCACGCTGGACGACGCCGCACGGATCAAAACTACGTCCCCGCGTTTCACATCGGCGATGTCAACTAAGGCGCCATAGGCCGTCACGAACATCATCCAGGCCGCGGCAGCTTCCTCCCAGGAGAGATTTTCAGGATGTTTAACGACACCAAAGGCGGGAGCATTCACCAGCTCTCCGTGCAGTCCATACTCACCGAGCATGAAACACGGCACGACGCTGACCTTATCACCGATCGCGAAACCCTTGACACCAGTGCCGACCGCCTCGACGACGCCTGCGGCCTCATAGCCTGTGAGCGTCGGAAGGTGCGGTGTCGTCACATAAGCCCCGGATCGGAACATTACCTCTGCACGATTCAATCCAAGGGCCTTGGTTCGAATCTGGATTTCACCATGGCCCGGCGCGGGGACGTTGACGTTCTCGACCTTGAGGACCTCGGGACCGCCAATTTGGTGAAAGCGTACGACACGGCTCACAATCAAGCTCCTGCTCGAAGGAATTGCATAGGTACTCCCAGTCGAATGCCTTTGCTGACGCTGAACTATTCGAACCCGGAAGAGCTAACTCGTAAGAGGATGTTGTTGTTCTCGACGCCGGGCAGTTTCGGCCCCTTCAAGGATGGCTCGGCCGCCTCGCCGAGCCATCGATCTCTACTTCGCGACGTGGTGATCGTCCCGACTTGAGCGCTTCTCACCTAGAGTATCGCACTGAACGTCCGCGTCATGTAGCGGTGTAGCCTCCGTCGGCTAAGAGGCTATGTCCGGAGACGAACGCCGAGTCATCTGAGGCGAGAAAGGCGACGACCTTACCCATCTCCTCCGACGTTCCCATGCGGCCTGGAACGGACGCGGCACCGACGTCCGCCTTCGCCTGCTGCGATCCCCAAACGCGATCCTGAAAAGGCGTATCGATGAGCCCGGGACAAAGCGCATTCACCCGTACGCCCTCCGCAAACCACTCCAAAGATGCCGTCTTTGTCAGCCCGAGCACGGCGTGCTTGCTTGCGATATAGAGAGCCGCATTCGCGAATCCGATCAAGCCGCCCATCGAAGCGTTGTTGATGATCGAGCCGGAGCCCTGTGCAAGCATAACCTTTGCCTCATGCTTCATGCACCAGAAGACGCCACGGACATTTGCGTTGAAGATCGTGTCGTAGGTGTGATTGGACTGCTCCAGAAACGGCGTGAACTTCCCCTCGGTACCGGCGTTGTTGAACGCCGCGTCCAAGCGACCGTATGTAGCAACCGTCTCACGCACGAGGCGTTCGACGTCCCCCTCTAAGTTGATGTCGGCGCGGATGGCTCTGCCGTCGAGGCCTTCTCCACGGAGCTGCTTTACGAGTAGCTCCAATTCGTCAACACGTCTCGCACTGGCAACGACCTTTGCTCCTCGCCTCGCGAGTTCGACTGCCGCAGCCCTCCCGATGCCCGAGCTGGCACCCGTCACGAGTGCGACCTTTCCCTCAAGCGTACGGATAACAGAAGCGTCCATAAGTTCCTCCAGATCCCGACTGGCCCATTGGCCCGCGAAGTGGAGGTAGGAGGAACGCCAGCGCGCAACTAGATGCCCATTCCTGAACGAGGTGTTGAATGTGGCTCATCAATCGCGGCTGCGCTCGCGTATGAAATCGATGAACGCGCGGAGCCCGCAGGACAGATTTGAGCGACTGGGATAGTACATGAAGAATTTCGCCGGCGTTGGCTTCCAACCAGGCAAGAGTTCAACCAGCCGACCAGCATCGATGTGCGGTCGCGCCTGGCGCTCGAATACATAGCCGATCCCGGCATCGAGCAGCGTCGCGTCGAGCACAAGATCCATGTCGTCGAACGAGAGCGCAGCAGACACTTCGACTTGGACCGGTGCTCCGGCACGTTCGAACTCCCAATGATAGGGCTTGCCGCTCGGATACCTGTAGCCAACGCATATGTGATCACGAAGCTCGGCCGGATGCCGTGGCGGAATCCGACCCGCGAGGTAAGCAGGCGTGGCGACCGTGGAAAAACCCAGGTCTGGGCCCAAGGGCGTGGCGATCATGTCCTCCGCAATAAGTTCGCCGAGACGGATGCCGGCATCGAAGCCTTCCGCGACGACGTCATCAAGCCGGTCGCGGGCCGCCACTTCGATCTTCATCTGATGATGCAGCTTCGTGAACTCGGCGATGAGAGGGCCAAGGACCAACCTGATGGCCTGCCGCGGAGCGTTGAGGCGCAACGTGCCGAATGGAGCATCCCGGAACTGATTGAGCTCCTCGACGGCGGTGTCGATGCCGCGAAACACGGTATCGAGATGATCAAAAAGGCGCTGTCCTGCTTCTGTCAGCCCAACGCTCCTTGTGGTGCGGTTCACCAGCTTCAGAGAAAGCCTGTCCTCGAGTTGCCGAAGCGAGTGACTGAGTGCGGATGGAGATACTCCAAGCTCAACCGAGGCGCGTCGAAAGCTGCGGCACCTCGCAATGGCTACGAACGCGGCCAGTTCCTGAAAGCTATAGGACGACATTGGTGAATTCAACTCAGCTGCTCATCCCATTGTCGCGGTTATCAGATCAGTCCACGTGCCTAAGTCGATCCGCTGCGCGAGCGGCAGGTCGCCACAACCGGCCTGCACGTAGATCCCGACATCACCAGGTAGCAGACGAGAAAAATGCGCATGGACGATGGCCGCAATCATCGCCACGTCCGCGCCTCGGCCGACCCGGATAGTGACGCCCTCGGCTTCGATCTCGATGCCTCCGACATCCGGCTTGGCCTTGCCTTGCGCTGTCTTGCGCTCATGGCCAACCGCCACGGCCGGTATCACGGCGTCTCCCACCGCCGGTACAAATGGCGGATCGTCAGCCATCGGCGTCGGCAACTGGCGTGCTTGCCGGCGCCAGGTGAATACTTGTTGTGGGGTCAGCCCGTGTCGCCTGGCAATCTCGGAAACGACCGCGCCTGGTACCAGCGTCTCCTCGACGATCCGGGCCTTGTCGTCCTTCGAGAACCAACGACGGCGTCCCGTCTCCGTGATCACTTCCAGTCGGCGCGCCGTCACGTCCGACTTAAGCGTATGGTCAAGCATAGACACAAGCCGATCCCTTCAAAGAGATCGTGAAACTCGCCTACGGTCATCAACGTCACGCTGTTCGCGAGACTGCTCTGCCGAGTTTTCGTCAATGATGGTCTCCGATGTTATCCGGATCCTGACTTCAGGGTATTACTGAAAGACAAAACGAAATCAGGCTCTCCCCGCTGATGGAGGATCCGAGGTGAGCCGTGCGGCGCCCGCGTCGTCCTTGACTTGTAGGAGAAGCTCGCGGTGGACTTTACGGGCAACATCGATGGCATTACTGCGCCGCACGACGCCCCAGTTGCGTTACACGCCGCTCCGCGATTCGCACTTCCAAAACCGTCCCATGGAAGGCAAGGTTGAAGCCATTACGTGTTTCGTCTATGCGCGATACGAAAAACGAATGGCCGTGGATGGTACTCGTCCGTTCAGCACCTCCGGTCTTTCCCGTTGAACGGCGGCGTGCGCATTTGGCGACGGCGCTCCGCAATCGTGTGGTCGATGTTCTCGTCATTATCGGAACGATGCCATCGCCGAACAGCAACAGAAAGCCACTTTGGAGCGAGCGTGTGGGGTATCCAAATCTCTCTATCCGCACGGATCGAGATGCCTCCTCTTCGCAAATTTCTCACAACCTTCTCTCGGTTTCAGGGGTCACGTCGTGCAGCCGCGAATCGCCCAAGGGCTCGGGAGCAATTTCATCAGGTTGAGTGATGCCGCAAACATCCCTCGAAGCTGTGACCCCATCGTTACGAAAGACTGCTTCCCGCCACCGTGGTAGCTATCTGGTAGCTAGCGCTAGCTGGCTTCGAGCGAGGATTAGAATAAGGTGCTGATTTTGTTGGTACAGTTGGGTGGGCTCGAACCACCGACCTCCTGTTCCACAGACAGGCGCTCTAACCAACTGAGCTACAACTGCATCCTGACGCACGGCCCCGCAACAAGGGGGCGGCGATTTCGGCGGAAACTAGGTGCAACGCCCGCCTTTGGCAAGGCCGTAACGCGCTGATTTCCGCTCTTATCTCGGGCCAATCCACGGCCCCCGTCCAGCAAAAAGGCCCGGACCGCATCGGCCCGGGCCTTCCGCTATCTCATGCAGGCCGAGATCAGGCGGCCGGCTGCTGGTAGAACTTCGAGGCGCTGGCCTTGATCGGCTCGGCGGTCTCGCTGGCGACCTTCTGGCCGAGCTCGGCCAGTTCCTTGACCTGCGCGGTATAGGTCTCGAACTGCTTGCGGGCGTGCGAGGTCCACAGCTCGACTGCTTCGGTCGGCGACTTCACGCTGAACAGCTCCTGGGCGAAGTCGAGCGAGGAGGTGGTGTTGGCCTTGAAGAACTCGATCAGCTTGGCCGAATACGCGGTGGCGCCCTTGTTCACCGAGGTGAACACGGCCTCGACCGTCGAGTTGTGGGTCTCGGCAGCGTCCTTGAACTTGGCGTAGCTGTCGCGGGCCTGCAGCACGCCCTTTTCAGCGAACGCGCGCATCTGCTCGGGAACCTCGAACGGGATGATCGAGGCGGAAAACGGATCGGACGGGTTGGTCATACGTGTAATCCTTCGCAACGGGTGAGTAGATGTGACCATTGCGGACGTCCCGGAGACACAAAGGCCGGGAACGTTGAAATGGATCACGCTGCCTTGATTCACGGGAGTGCCCTTCGTCGGGCGCGCCTAATAAACACCCATATCATGTCAATTTTGTGCAACGCAATGTAAGATCGCGTGCAACGCCACATTTTTTATGTGGCGGAATATGGGATTACCGCGCCCGACCGGGGTTGGGCCTGCCACAGTCGGCCCGGCTCAGCTCGCTCTCATCAGCTCTCCGTCAGCTCTTGGGCTTGACCGCATCCATCGCGGCGCGGCTGACCGCCTGGCCCATTTCGCTGGCCTGCTCGGCGAGCGAGCGCATCTGGCCCTGCACATATTCGCTGTGCAGCCGCATGACCTCGGTGAGGTCCTTGGCCTTGAGCAGCGACTGGGCGTAGTCCAGCGACGACTGCACGTTCTTCTCGGCGTAGGACAGCGCCTTGGTGGAAAGCTCCTTGGCGCCGGCGCGCATCGTGGCGTTGCGCTCCTCGATCTTGCCGGCGGTGTCCCGTGCGTTGGTCACGAACTGCTCGAAAGCCTTGCGCGCCTGATCGAAGCTCGCCTCCGCCATCGACCGCATGTCCTTCGGAATCTCGAACTTGGGGATCTCGAACTGGTCACGCCCGTTGTCGCTCATGGTCGCTCTCCCTCGCTTGGTGGTCGGCCCGCCGGTTGGCCGTGCGGGCCAGGGCAGAATACAAGGTAGAATAGACGGCAGAACATATCGTGGCACTGCAATCGCAGGTATGACGCGGCGCCGCCCTGGCTCCGCAACACGCTGTCGCAGCCGCCTCTCTCTACCCGACAACGCCAAACGGCTGTGGATCGTTCAGCCAAGTTAACGTTATCCCGGCTTAAGCCGGGGCACGCTGGCCGCGGACATGGACCTGCCGCCCCCCAGTTGCGATACTAACCTTCTGTTAAGGCTGTCGTCCTGCGGCCGCCGGCGCTCCGGCAAAGCTAAGGAAGAAGCCAAACCATGCGGTCAAATCTTGCGTGATGAGTGACGCGGAATTCCAGATCCAGGCGCTCGGCGACGTGCGGCTGGCGGACCATGCGACGAGCGGCCTGCCGGCATGGCTGTGGTCGGCCGACGGCGCACGGATTCTGTGGGCCAATCCGGTCGGCGCACAGGTATTCGGTGCCGCCAATGGCGCCGAGCTGGCGAAGCGCGCCTTCGGCCCGGCCGATCCGCACCGCCGCCAGGTCGCGCGGCTCGGCCCGAGCCTTGACGCAGGCGGCGCGGTGCGGCTGGAGCGGCTGCGCGGCTTTGGCGCGGCGCCCGGCATGCTCGCGACCTGCGGCTGCAGGCGGACTGACCTGCCCGACGGCAGCCACGGCATCCTGATGAGCGCACTCAATGCCTCTGGTCGCAACATGCCGCTCGCCGAGCGCTTGCTGCGGCTGGTGCAAGGCTTGCCGCGTCCGGCGGCCGCCTTCAACGGCGACGGACTTTTGGTCGCAACCAACGAAGCGGCGCGCTCGCTGCCCGGCCTGCACGATCTCACCGAAGCCGGCCTCGATGCCGCGCGCGACGAAGCGCTGGCGCAGGGCCGCGCCGCGGCGAGCGTTGCGATCGGCCGCATCGTGCTGCAGCGGATCGGCCAAGGCGCCGATCGCGCGCTGATCGCACTGATCAAGCCGGCACCGCATCTCGCCGCCAGACCGGCCGCACCGATCGTGCCTGAGCCGGCTGCGCCGGAGACGGCCGCACCGGAAGCACCAGAGGCCGCAGCCGTGGAGCCAGCGCCTGCCGCCGTCGAACCGCCAACCGTGCGTGAGGAAGCCCCCGCGCCCACAAACGAAGCGCCGGCCAGCTTCACGCTGTTCGATGCGCTCGACCCGCAATTGGAAGAGCGCGTCGCGATCGAGCCGATCGTCAGCGTGACTGAATCCGAGCCTGCGCGCGCGGCTCCATCTCCCGCGTCGGAAGAGGCGCACGTCGAGACCGCACCCGCCGCGACCGCCGCATTCGACACCACGCCGGACGAAAGTCCCGCCGTCGAGGAGCCAATATCGGAAGCCCTGATCGACGTGCCCGCTGGGGCGCAGATCGAAGGGCCCGCGCACCCTGCTCCACCGCTCGCGTCGGCAGAGCTGACGCATGCAGAGCAAGCACCGGTCGAGACCGCGCCTCTCGACACCGCGCCTGCCGAAACTACCGCGGTCGAGGAACCGCTATCGGAAGCGCTGATCGAGGTGCCCGCTGCGGCACAGGTCGAAGCGCCCGCAGCTGAGCCTACGCCCGCTCTCGAAGAGACCGCACACGCGCTAACTCCAGAAGCATCGGCGCCACCGGCCGAGCCCGCCCCCTCGCCTTATGCGATCGCGGATGTGCCACCTCCGCCGCCTGCCGCCGAGCCGGCGCCCCCGACGCTGGCGCCGGCGCCGTCGCCATCCTGGCTCGGCGAGCCGTTGCCGGTGCGGCGGCATCCGCTGCGCTTCACGTGGCAGATGGACCATGAGGCCCGCTTCTCGCTCGGCTCCGACGAATTCACCCGCCTGATCGGCCTGCACACCGCGGCAGGCTTCGGCCGTCTCTGGAGCGACATCGCCGAGAGCTTTGGCCTCGATCCCGAGGGCCGCGTCCTCAAGGCGGTCGCCAGCCGCGACACCTGGAGCGGCATCACGTTGCACTGGCCGGTCGACGGCGGCGGCCGGCTGCCGGTCGAACTGTCCGGCCTGCCGGTGTTCGATCGTTCCAGGAATTTCGCCGGCTACCGCGGCTTTGGTGTGTGTCGTGACCTCGACGGGCTTGCGCGACTCGCCGCATTGCGCCGCTATGAGTTCTTCAGCGGTTCGATCGCGCCGCGATCGCTGTCGGCCGATGCCGCGGCGGCGCCGCGCACCGCCGCGCCGCCCGGGCCCGTCGCGCCGCATGATGTTGCTCCGCCGCCCGACCCGACCGCAGCACCACCCGAGGAATTGACCGAGCCGACAGCAGCAGAGACTTCACACCAAGCCGATCCGGATCACGCCGTGGAAACGCCCCAAGAAACGACCGGAGAAACGACCGGAGGAACGCACGACGTGCGTCACGACCCGCCGCAGAATGTGCTGCCGTTCCGCCTTGCCGGCGATACGCGGCCGCCGTCGTTGACGCCGGTCGAGAACAACGCCTTCAACGAGCTCGCGCGCCAATTGTCGGCGCGGCTCGAGAGCGAGGCCGGCCTCACCGCGACGACGAACGAGAGCGCCACCACGGAGGCGGTTGCCGAAGAGCCGCCCGCCAGCGAACCGCCGCAGGAGGCGGAGGCGCCGCGGCCGCAAGAGACGGTCGCGCAACTAGAGACGCCGGCCGACCTGCCGAAGGCCGGTTGGCTCGCCGCGACGGAACCTGCGCCGCGCGGAGAGTCCCGCCGCGACCGCGCGCTGCTCGATCTCCTGCCGGTCGGCATCCTGATCTACCGGCTCGACCGCCTGCTCTATGCCAACCACGCCTTCCTCGCCCGCATGGGCTATGACAGCCTGCACGCGCTGGAAGCCGCCGGCGGGCTGGACGCGCTCTATGTCGAGCCCGGCGTCTCGCAGGCGAGCAGCACCTCCGGCACCGGCACGCCGGTGACGATCTCCGCGAACCAGAACGCGGACGATGGCGCACAATCAGTGTCCGCGGAGGCACGGCTGCACACCATCACCTGGGACGACGATTCAGCGCTGGCGCTGATCTTCTCGCGCACGCTGGACGAAGACGCCGCGGTCTCGGCCGCCCTGTCCGATCCGGAGCCCGAGCCTGCGGCTGCCGCCGAGCCGGTACTCGCGCCACTGCCGCCGCAGGCCGGCCACGCCGACGCGGAGGAGCTCGGCGCGATCCTCGACACGGCGGCCGAAGGCATCATCATGTTCGATGCCGATGGCAACATCCATTCCTGCAACCGCAGCGCGGAGGCGCTGTTCGGCTATGACGGCGACGAGTTCATCACGCATAATCTGGCCGACCTGTTCGCGCCGGAAAGCCAGCACGGCATCTTCGACTATCTCACGAGCGTGAAATCGGCCGGCGTCGCCAGCCTGCTCGACCACGGCCGCGAGACGCTCGGCCGCGTGCGCCAGGGCGGCATCATCCCGCTGTCGGTGACGATGGGCCGCACCCGCGCCGACGGCCCGAATTTCTTCGCCGTGTTCCGCGATCTCTCGCAGACCAGGAAGAGCGAGGGCGAATTGCGCGAGGCGCGGCGGCTCGCCGAACGCGCGGCGAACGCCAAATCCGACATGCTGGCGCGGATCAGCCACGAGCTGCGCACGCCGCTCAACGCCATCATCGGCTTTGCCGAGGTGATGATCGGCGAGCGCTTCGGCGCGCTCGGCAACGAGCGCTATGTCGAATACATGAAGGACATCCGCGCCTCCGGCGAGCGGGTGATCGCCATCGTCAACGATCTGCTCGACCTGTCGCGGATCGAGACCGGCAAGCTCGACCTCGCCTTCACCAGCCAGAACCTCAACGAGATGGTGGAGAGCTGCGTCGCTGTGATGCAGCCGCAGGCCAATCGCGAGCGCATCATCATCCGCACCTCGCTCGCGCACACGCTGCCGCCGGTGGTCGCCGACGCCCGCGCGCTGCGCCAGATCACGCTGAACCTGATCGGCAACTCGATCCATCTCGCCAATGCCGGCGGCCAGGTGATCGTCTCGACCGCGCTGTCGGATTTCGGCGAGGTGATGCTGCGCGTGCGCGACACCGGCCAGAGCCTCAACGACAACGAGGTCGCCGCTGCACTGGAGCCGTTCCGCGCGCCGACGCCGTCCGATCAGGCCGGCTCCGGCGGCGTCAGCCTGTCGCTGACCAAGGCGCTGGTCGAAGCCAACCGCGCCAAATTCCAGATCCGCACCGGCGGCCGCACCGGCACGCTGATCGAGATCGTGTTCTCCCACGCCGCCGCGCGGGTGTGAGAGGCGGGCACGCTCCGTCGCCCGCGTTAGGAACGCACCGGCGGAGAGCCTCCCTCCCCCCTTGCGGGGGCAGGGGAATCGCACGTGCGCGGCTGCAAGTAGTTGCCAAATCGGGAGAAAGAGATTCTGAAGGTCGCTCCTGATCTAGAGGGAGCGGCCGATGCAACGATTTGCCGAGTGCTTCGAAGATTTGC